>NZ_JBSQOT010000009.1:0-60388 GCF_055117995.1 Deferrivibrio sp.
TTTATGAATCGGATAAGGTGTGTTACTTTAAATTAGATTATTATTTTAAGATTGAGGAAAAAAGACAGCGGATTAATGAGTTAGGAAAAATGAGAAGAAAGAAAAGTTTACTTGTGGCTTAAAGGTGCAAAAAATGGGGTGATGGCAGAGTAAAAAAAGTCTTGACAAAAGGGGGCATCTTAGAGATAAAACGTTAAACATTTTATTTACAGCTATCTCTGGAATTAATATTTTATTTTTGCACAGGCTGTGAAAGAAAAAAAGCCAAAGCAGCTGACAATAGAAGATTTCCTATTACCAAAAAGTTCACTATGCCTTATTATATGAAAAAACGGAGAGACTACAGTAGACTAAAATTGACATTTTAACGAAATTATCATTTAATAAATATAATGAAAATAAAATTAGCTCTTTATATAATCACATTAATTACTGTAATTTTGTTGCTATCTACATATTTTAATTACTATCATTCAGGAGAAATAATAGAATACGAAATAAATAATCAAGCAAAAATACTCACTTCTGAGTCAAAGAAATCAATTAACGCCTTTTTGAATCACATTAAAGATATTACATACCTTATCGCCAAGGATGATGCTATAAAAACATACTTGAAAGATAATTATAAAAATAAAAAATACATTGAAGATAAATTATTAAACTATAACAATCATATAGGGCTAATCCAGGCTTTAAGAATTACTGATTTAGAAGGTAATATTAAAATTTTTATCAGAGAAGGTAAGATACTTTCTAGGTTGCAAGAGTTTTCATCCATAAATATCTCTCAAAAAAATTTTTTTAAAAAGATTTTGGAATCTAAAGGAGAGACTGTTTTATTATCTAATTTTGAAAGAGGAAAACTTCCTGAAACAACAAAATTTTGTCCTGCAATGATAAGAACAATGTTTCCTATATATATAAATAATCAAAGATATGGTTATTTAATTATTAACTTTTGGGGATTAAAAATTGGGGAATTCATAAGTAAAATAAAACCTGAAATAGGTTTTGCTTTTTTAGTTGAAGTTAATTTAAAAGATAATGATAGAAATGGTATATTTTTATTCCATAAAAACAAATATTATGAATTTGCAAACCAATACAACACAAAATATTATTTTCAAAATATTTATGGAGACAAATACTTTCAAATTATTAAAAATAATGAATCTGGTATCATAAATATTAATGATAATATAATGGCTTTTGACTCAATATATCCTTATAAAGATAAAAATCAAAAATGGATAGTATGTACAGTCCTTTATTCTTCGTATTATTTTAATATATTAAATGTTTTGAAAAGAAATCTATTTTCTATTCTATCTTTTTCAATTTTCCTTAGTATTTTAGTTTCATTAATATTTAGTTCCAAATTTTTAAAACCAATAAAATATATAAAAAACGCATTGAATATTTTTGGCTCTGGTAATTTAGATTATAAAATTAATACCTCTAATATGGACAAAGAATTAAAAGAAATTGCAGATTCAATTCAAAATATGGCTCAATCATTAAGAGGGTATATATGTGAAATTCAAGATAAGCAAAAAAAAATGGAACTTTTAAATAGACTTAGTTCCATTGGGTTATTATCTGCAGGAATTAGCCATGAACTTAATTCTCCATTAAATTCAATACTGCTACTTTGTGACCTTCTGTTAAAAAATTTTAATAATACTGGCACCATAAATATTGAAGATATAAAAGCAATTAAAGAGGAAGCAAAAAAATGCGTAGAAATAATATACAATCTAAAATTATTAGATCCAAAATATAGAAGTAGCGATATTAGAGATGTAATTGATCTTAAAGATGTTATTGAAAAAATAGTAATTTATTTGCAGAAAGATTTCAGCAAAATAAATTTTAAAATGAAATTAGAAAGTTGCAAAATCACAGGAAATCGCACATTAATTCAACAAGCAATACTTAATATTGTATTAAATTCCATTGACGCAGTTAAAGAGTGCGGAAAAATAAATATTAATTTAAAAAGAAATAATAATATGATAATATTAGAAATAGAAGACAATGGTGAGGGTATTGATGAATCGATATTGGGTGAAATATTTAATCCGTTTTACACTACAAAGTCTCCAGATAAAGGGATGGGATTAGGCCTCTCTTTGGTTTACAAAATAATTAATGATCATAAGGGAATGATAGATGTTGAGTCTAAGAAAGGAATTGGTACAAAATTTATAATAAGGTTTAAGGTTTATGAAGATAGTTTTAATTGAAGATAATAAAGTTTTAAACAATACCCTGGTTCGCAGTTTAAATGATCAATTTAATATCAAAGGATTTTCTGATCCTGAAATGGCATTACTTTACATTGAAGAAAATTTTGTAGATGTTGTGATTTCTGATATTAAACTTCCTAAAATATCAGGGATGGAACTTTTAGAAAAAATAAAAAAAATATCAAATGACACATATATTCTTTTAATTACTGGTTACGGAACTATAGAAGAAGCTGTTGAAGCGATTAAATTAGGTGCTTTTGATTATATGTTAAAACCAATTGATACAGAAGTTTTAAAAATAAAATTAAGGCAGATCGAAGATACTATCAATATTAGACAAAAAATAAATTTTCAAGATAAAGAAAACAAAATTATTTTTGTTTCTAAGGTAATGCAAGATATTTTAAATTTAGCCAAAAAAGTTGCATATTCAGACTCTACAGTTTTAATTAATGGTGAGTCTGGAACAGGAAAAGAATTAGTAGCTAAATTTATTCATGAAAACAGTCCAAGAAATGTAAAACCTTTAATTTCCATTAACTGTGCAAATTTGCAAGAAACCGTCTTTGAAAGTGAACTATTCGGTTATAAAAAAGGAGCTTTCACTGGTGCTGATAAAAATAAAAAAGGTTTAATTGCATTAGCTAACGGTGGCACACTTTTTCTTGATGAAATTGGAGAAATCCCTTTAAATATTCAAGCTAAGTTACTACGTTTTATAGAGACTAAAGAATTTTATCCACTTGGATCAGAATTCCCGGAAAGAAGTGATGTAAGAATAATAGCTGCTACAAACAAAAGATTGAATGAGTTAATAGAAAAAAATGAATTCCGACAAGACTTATACTATAGATTAAATGTGATTAATATAGAATTACCACCATTAAGAAAAAGAAAAGATGATATAATGCCTTTAGCTTATTACTTTTTAGAAAAATATAAATATCTTAACAAGAAAATAATTGATTTTACCGATAAAGCAAAAGATATTTTGTTATCATATAACTTTGCAGGTAATATTAGAGAACTTTCGAATTTAATAGAAAGAGCAATGATCATTGAAACAGGCCCATATATTACCGACTCATCAATCGTTGTCGAAAAATGTTTCTCCAATAACGAATTAAAAAGTATTGATGAGGTCATAAAAGAACATATACTAAAAGTGCTGCGTCATACTAATTTCGACAAAAAGAAAGCATCTGAAATACTTAAAATAGATAGATCTACTCTTTATAGAAAACTAAAAGAATACGAAATTTTATAAAACCTTTTCCTGTGTTGTAATTTGCAACACAAAATTTGCAATTTTCAACACAACACTAAAACAATCAAAACTGTTAGTCTGTATCCAATTGTTAGAATTAGTTTTTTAACTTTTGTAATTTAATGCCAAATGGCATTCTTTTTGTTTATTAAAAATGAAATAATTCTATCAGGAGGCAATTATATGAAGAAGTATTTACTATTATCATTATTTTTATTATTTTCTGCAGTTTTATCATATGGGTATGATCTAGATTCTACCTGTGTAAAATGTCATTCAGACAAAAAATTATTAGAAAAACTTGGTTTTCCCCAAATGTATCTTGACCCAGCAGAGGTAGATAAAGAAGTCAACATGGAGGGAGCTCCTACTTGTGTTGACTGTCACCTTGGTAACAATCAGACAATGGATAAAGATGAAGCTCACAAAGGTATGCCAAAACCATTTTACGCTGCCATTGGAAAAGAACATAAATATGAGGCTATAGGAAGGGAAGTAACAAATTATGCTCCCATACAACCTAAAGGTGAAGATAGAACAAAGCTTTTGCTTAGAAAACCTACCAAGGAAGCTGAACAAAAATATGGAATTAAAAAATTAATGCAACTTTTCTACCACGATCACGACCCAAAAACATTCGCCTATTCACCTAAAATAGCTAAAGAAACATGCGGAAAATGTCATGAAAATGAAACAGAAGGTTACAATAAATCAGGAAAGGGGTTAAATAAATATCAGAGAGCATTTACAAATTGGACTAAAAACCCTCCCGGACCACAAAACTGTGGTGTTTGGTGGGGTGATAACTTCAACAAAATAAAAGGTGAGTGTACAAAAGATTTTACTAAATTGATGAATGATGGTTTAAATAGAGGTTGTAATAAATGTCATGCAAGTTGTAATGACTGCCATTACGAAGGCTTTAAAAAATCAAATGCCAGACACCTCTTTACCAAGAAAGTTGAGAATTTAAGCTGTTACGGTAGCGGAAAAGGTACAATTTGTCATGCTGGGCCTATGGATCGAAGAAGAGGAGCCGGGTATTTGCGTGAAGAATTTGCTTTTCCATACGGAGAATTGCCAGCTGATGTTCATTCTAAAAATAATATAAATTGTACAGATTGCCATAAGATGAAAAATCATAGTTTTGGTCATCTGGCTTCAAATGATGCCAAAGAGTCGTGTTCAAAGTGCCACGCTGAAATTGTTGAAGCAGTAAAAACAAGCAACAATCATAAAAATGTTGACTGCTCATCCTGCCATATTCAGGAAGTAGGTGCTTATCAGTTTACTTTTTGGGGTCCTGGTATTTCTGAAGGACAGTTCAATTACTTTACAAAACATAAAGAGTACTATGGCGTGAGAAGTATGCCAACTTTAGTTAAGCATCCAGCTACTGGAAAATGGATACCTGTAAAACCATACCCTATGGCTGTTATGAACATTAATGGCAATGTAGAAAAAACCGGACTGATGGTCAGAAAAATCAATAAAACTATAGTAGAAGGTAAAACAGAAATTGGTGAACCCAAGGAATTTGTTATTGAACGAAATCCTGATGAAGTAAATGACATGTATATAATCACAGGGCTGTTCAAAGGATTAAAGAATAATGATAATATGCTTGCCTGGATTCAAATGGATAAAATGTCACACGGAATAGGTAAAGGGAGAAATTGCAACAGTTGTCACTCAAGCCATGAGCAAATTGCAACAAGTTGGTTTGCCTACACTGTGAAAACAGATGTAAAAAAACCTTTCTATGGCTCTTATATTATAAAGGCTGGTAAAAATGGGATGGAATTTGGCGATTTTAAATACAGTGAAATTGTTCCAGTAGAAAGTAGACACATAGATGATTTTGCACCATTTAATTATGTTAAAGATGCTTGGAATATAAAAGGGATTGATTTTTCCATACCTTTTGATGAAAATAAATATGAAAACCAGCTAAATAAATATAACCTTTTATACGCAAAAATTCATACTCTCAAAATCAAATTCAAAGAAGATAAAAATAAATTAGAAAAATTGAATAGGATAAAAGCTATTTTGCCTCATAACCAAGAACTTGCAGAAAATTTGATAAAGAAACTAAATTAATCACAAAAGAAAAAAGGCATGCATATGCATGCCTTTTTTATCATAAATTACTATTTTTTCTGTTACAGTTGAGACCGTTCATAATTTCGTGTCAAGGTGTTATAATAGAGAATAAATTACAAGGAGCCTTGACATGGAAAAAGGATTTAATTTTGAAAAAGCGGTACAAGAATTACTTTCAGGCAAGAAATTAACAGGCAAAGATGGGATATTGACACCATTGATTAAAGAGTTGGTAGAAACAGCTCTTGAAGCAGAGATAAATAGCCATCTTAATCAGGAGCATGATTCAGGAAGAAGCAATCGTCGCAACGGTTATAATACAAAGACAATAAAGAGTTCATCTGGTAAATTTGAGTTAGACACACCTCGTGACCGTAACGGAGGACCCTGTAACGTTTTTTGTGTAAATCCCAATTTTGTTATTTATGATATTAACCATTTGTAAACCTGTCAATCCTTTCCTGAAAGTAAATATATAGTTGCGGGTAAATTTTCGACCAATCTTTTATTCTGCCATTCCATTTTTGTGATATATCATTTATAGCTAAATATAGTAATTTAAACAATGATTCTTCTGTAGGAAATACACCCCTATTTTTACTGACCTTTTTCAATTTACTATTAAAACTTTCTATAGGATTAGTAGTATATATAAGAGTTCTAATTTCTGGATGTAGGATCTATCGGCAAATCTGTCTGACACTCTGTACTTTTTGATGACAGTACCTGCTTTTAGTCTCATAATTTCTCGTTCTGACATATTCTTTTTTGCCATAACTACACCTCGTATTTTTTTATAAAATACCGGCGAGTAAAGTTTCAGCGTCAAAACGAAAAAAAATATCTTATAACTTACTGTCAATAAGATACTTCTTTGCAAAAACGAGTAAAGACATACCAAAAACGTGTTTTTACTCGTTTTTTTACTCGTTTTGGAGTAAAAAAAAGGTTTTTTCTGACAATAGGAAAACTGCTCGAAATAGCATAAATAGTTGATAAATAACAGAATATGAAGGAATATGAAGGTGTATGAAATGTGTACAAAAAGCGGGTGACCGGACTCGAACCGGCGACCTCAACCTTGGCAAGGTCGCGCTCTACCAACTGAGCTACACCCGCAACCACTTGGGAGTGAATATATATAAAAATAGATTTTGTTTGTCAACAAATTTTTTGCAAAAATTTCAGTCTAATTTTTTCAAAAAAACTCTTGATTTTCTTATAATTTGATTTTATACATACAACCTCAGTTTTGGCGACGTGGCCGAGTGGTTAGGCAGCGGTCTGCAAAATCGCTTACCCCGGTTCAATTCCGGGCGTCGCCTTTCAGCTTTTGTAAGTCTCCCCAGAAGTTTAATTCTTGAAATATTCCCCAAAAAATGATACTTTAGGCTATGATAGACAAACTAAAATTCCTCCCCGAATATAACCCTGAGCCTGTTATGCTCTCCGATAAAAAAGGAGAAGTAATATACAAAAACAACGCTGCAGATAAAATATTTCATTATATAAAAAATATATGCGATTTATCGCTGAGTGCCGATTGAACAATCAGAAAATAGATATAGAATTTTTTGGCAGAGATAACAAATATTACAAGTTAATAGGTAACTTTTTAAACGATGAAGAAATATATCTAATTTATCTTTTTGATATTACAGAACTAAAAAACAAACAAAATCAACTTGAAATTGCTGCAAACTTTGACGAACTTACTCGCCTGCCCAACAAGAATAAGCTCATAAAAGATATGCTTGAGCTAATTTATAATAAAACAATTATAATTCTTACCGACATAAAATCCATGCGTCAGATCAATTCTCTTTACGGCTATGATATAGGGGATAAGTTTCTTGTAGAATTTTCGAAATTACTAAAGAGCGAGCTTTCAGAAAATTTCCGATTTTATAGATTATATGGAAATGTATTTGTAATTTATGATTCAATAGGGGTTAATTGCAATCTAAGCAACGACTTTTATTATGATATTTTTAAGAAATTAAATGAAAAAAATATAAAAATAGATAAATTAGATATTCCTGTTGATATCAGAATGGGTATTGCTACCTGTGAAGACCTTGAATTAAAAGATGAAAACTATCCATTTGCTCAGCTAAAGATGGCAGAAATCGCCCTTCTTGAGGCGAAAAAAACCAATCTTGATATCCTTCTTTACAGCCAAATCAATGATATCGAAAAAAGATATAAAGAAAACAGATTCTGGATGCTTACATTTAAAAATCTTCCCAAAAACAAACATTGTAAAATTATCCCATTTTTTCAGCCAATTATTAACAATCACTCTCAAGCAATTGATAAATATGAGGCATTAATGAGGATTTCTGTTAATGATAAAATTTACTCCCCTGATAAATTTATGAACATTGCCACAGATACAGGTGAAATCAAAGAGCTTACAAAAATAATGATTAATGAAGTCTTGAAAGTTATTAAAGACAAAAATATTCAGGTTGCAATAAACCTTACCCCTCAAGATATAAAAGCAGACATTGCAAGTTTTTTGACAAAAAAGTTAGATGAGTATCATATAGATGCAAATACAATAACTTTGGAGCTTGTGGAAAGCGAGGATTTTTATCTTCTTGAAAGTGAAATCAATAAATTAAAAGAAATAGGTTTTAAAATCTCCCTTGATGATTTTGGCTCAGGATTTTCCAATTTTAGCAAATTAATCTCAATACAAATTGATTATATAAAAATCGATGGTTCTATAATTAAAAATATACATACAGATTTTAACAACATGCAGATAGTTAAAAATATACACGAAATAGCAAAGACATTGGGATGTAAAACCATTGCCGAATACGTTTCAAGCGCCGAAATTTTCAGCAAGGTTGTGGATTTAGGGATTGACTTTTCACAAGGGTATTTTTTCTATAAACCTTCACCGGAAATTTTATAATATTATTTGTTTTGGCATTTTTTACAGATGCCATAAAGAGTTACATCGAAATCATCAATATTGGGTGCAAATTTGCTTTGAAAAATTTTAACAAATTCCAAACTATCAACTTCAATATCCTCAAGAGAGTTGCAATTTTTGCAAACAAAGTGAATGTGTTTATTATGAGTGATTTCATACATTTTTTTTCTTCCTGGCAAGGGCAATTCTGACACTATATTGCTTTCAATCAAAGAGTTTAAATTTTTGTAAATTGTTGCAACAGAAATTGAAGGTATTATGCCCTTCACCTTCTCAACAAGTCGTTCGATATCAATATGACCTTCATTTTGTATCACTTCGAGTATCGCTGACCTTTGAGGAGTCACTTTTAAGTTACTTTTCTTTAACAGGTTAGTACTATCTCTTTTTATCATAAGCATATAAATAAACATAAAGAAAAAGTTGTCAATAATTTTACTAATTAATAATTTTTATTATTAAATATTTTTTCTTGACAAGATAAAGCTAAGAACTTACATTTATTCACATATTTAAAAAATATATGGTATACTATGAGAAAAAAGGAGGTAATTATGCACAAAAATTCTATACCGCTTTTAAATCAGGCACTTCAAGAAGAGGTCAGAGCACTGCAGCAATACATGTATTTTCACTTTCACTGTGACGACAGAGGGTATGACCTGCTTTCAAAAATGTTTAAGCAAATAGCAATTCAGGAGATGATCCATGCTGAAAAATTTGCTGAAAGAATTTTGTTTTTGAAAGGTGAAGTGGAACTGAAAGCTTCCAAAGATGTGGAAAAGATTACTGACGTAACCAAAATGATTGAAATGTCAACAAAATTGGAAGAAGAAGCTGTAGAGCTTTATAACAAATTTGCAAAACAATGTGCCGAACACGGCGACTCTGTAACAAAAAAACTTTTTGAAGATATTATATTGGAAGAAGAAAATCACTTTGATCAATTTGACACAGAATTTGACAACTTAAAAGATTTTGGTGACAAATACCTTGCATTGCAATCGATTGAAAGAAGCAAAATTACAAGTTCGGGAAATACACCTGCAGAATAAATTTTATAAGGAGGAATGAGAATGAGCACCAAAGAAAACCTAAAAGAAGCATTTGCCGGTGAAAGCCAGGCTAACCAAAAGTACAGAGCATTTGCAAAAAAAGCAGAAAAAGAAGGTTTTAAGAACATTGCCAAACTATTCAAAACAACTGCTGAAGCTGAAAGAATACACGCCGAAGGGCACTTAAATGCCCTTGAAATGATTGGCTCAACCGCAGAAAATTTACAGGCTGCCATTGATGGTGAAACATATGAATATACAGAAATGTATCCTCCAATGTTTGATGAAGCGCAAAAAGATAACCACAAGGCAAAAGTAATGTTCAATTTTGCCCTTAAGGCTGAAAAAGTGCATGCTGAACTTTACAGCAAAGCTCTTGAGGCAGTAAAAGCCGGTAAAGATATTGATACAGATAATATCTATCTCTGCCCAGTGTGTGGCTTCATTGCTATTGATGATGTACCTGATAAATGCCCGGTATGTGGTGTTGGCAAAGATAAATTTGTACAGGTTGACTAAAAAGGCCCCTTAACAGGGGCTTTTTTTTATTTAAAATTTGTATTAAAAATTAATTATCTTTACTTTATGAACTTTTGATATAATATCAAATCTCCAGCATATATTACGTGGTGCATAATGAAGAAAATATCTATTGTTTTAATCTTTATTGTTTTTACTTCATGTGTTTCATTTAAACCCAATATAGAGATAAAAAAACCTTCCGATAATATATCAACATTTGACACAAACTGGTGGTATGTATTTAATGACAACAAGTTAAACAATCTCATCGAAATGTCTTTTAGAGAAAATTTTGATATAAAGTCTGCAATAAAAAGGCTCGAGCAAGCCAATATAACATTTAAACAAAGCTCTTCATCAAACTATCCAAATGTTAATTTAAATGCATCCACTACATTGACCAAAAGCGATACACAAAAATCCGGTGAGTCATCAGTTGATTCTTACGCCCTTGGTTTAACCCTGAGCTACGAAATCGACCTTTTTAACAAAATAAAATCTGCAGAAAAAAGCGCAGAATTTTCATATCTTACAACAAAAGAAAATCTCAAAACACTCCTCTTGTCTCTTTCAGCCCAGATTGCTGAAAACTACTTTGCCATAATATCCATAAATGAAAAAATAAAAATTACTGAAGATCAACTAAATACAAACGAAGCAATTTTGAAAGTACTTGTTGAGCGATACAAAAATAGCTCAGTCTCAATAACAGACGTATTAAAACAAAAACAAAATATTGAAAACATAAAAGATTCTCTAACAGCACTTAAACTTAACAGACAAATATATTTTAATAAATTAAAAATTCTCACAGGAGGGAATGAGGTCGCAGATTTAGGTATAGACAATACATTGATGTTAAAGCCAATAAACTTTGATGAAATCAACTTCGATGTGGTAATGAACAGACCTGACGTTTTAAGTAAATATTATCAAATAGAATCTGCTGCCTGGGATGTTTCTGCAGCAAAAGCAAACAGACTTCCATCCCTGACACTCTCATCATCATTCACTTATTCTTCCACTGAAATAAATACCATTTTTGAAAACTGGTCACTAAACCTTATAGCAAACCTCCTTGCACCTGTATTTGATGCAGGAAAAAGAAAACTCGAGGTGGAAAAAACAAAAAAAATTTTAGAGGAAAAAATATTCGACTACAAAAATACACTTCTTACTGCTTACAGTGAAATATCAGACTCTGTTATTACTGAAAAAAAATACTATGAGTCAGTTGACTATATTAAAAATGAAATTTCATTAATATCAGAAATCTTAACAAAACAGCGTGAAAGGTATTTAAGCGGCGATACAGACTTTTCAATTTATCTCAACGATCAAATATCTCTTTATACAAAGAAAAAGGAGCTTGTAGATTTGAAATATAATATTATTACAAACAGAATTGCATTTTACAAATCCATTGGTGGCAAATGGATTGATAATTCAGTAAATGAGATTTTAGCCGGAGCAGAAAATGGAAAACAATAATCTGGGTTATCTCCCAAAAAAAAGCTGGTGGGAAAGATTACTTGCCTTTGTGTTAATAATAGCTATTATTTCGGCAACTTTCTTAACAGTAAAATATCTCGTATCAAGCAAACCTAAACCCAAGCGCAAACCTCCCCAGCAGATGAAAGCTGTAGTGGAGACAGAGGAAGTTGCTGCAAATAATTTTACCATTACTATAGAATCTTTTGGAATTGTCAAAGCTTCTGATACCCTTGCCCTTACATCTGAGGTTAGCGGAAAGATAGTTTATATTTCTGATAAAATTATTCCTGGGAATGTAATTAAAAAAGGGGAGCTTGTAGCAAAAATTGACGATACCGAATACAAAAATCAGGTGCTAAAAGCCGAAGCAAGCCTTAAAAAGGCAGAAGCAGATTACAAGCTTGAACTTGGAAGCAGCGATGTAGCAAAAAAGGAACTCGAATTAGCAAAGCGCCTCAGTATTCTTGACAACACTTCAGCTGATTTAAGTATTGCCTTGAGAGAGCCTCAACTTCTAAAATCAAAAGCAGCAGTGGAGCTTGCAAGGGCTGAGCTAAATACAGCGATAAATAATCTTGAAAAAACTTCTGTTTTTGCTCCATTTGATATTATAGTAACCGAAAAAAACGCTTCACTTGGCTCATATGTTTCACCTTCTTCCACAATTCTTAAAGGGATAAACAAAAATGAAGTATGGATTGAAGCAAGTATTCCGTATTATAAACTCAAATTTATTGATATAGAAAATCAAAGCAAAAAATATGTAAAAATTACCAATTTAAACGAACAAAATGGACATGTCTTTAAAGGGAAATTTCTCAGGTTGATTCCTCAAACAGAGTCAAACGGGCTTCTTGCAAAACTGCTAATAAATGTTGAATCCCCTTTTGATAATCCATCCAATCCCTTATTAATAAACAATAAAGTAAAAGTTGTTTTCGAAGGAATAACATTAAAAAATGTCTTCAAAGTAAAAACAGAATATATCAGAGACAATAATAAAATCTATATTTTCAAAGACAATAAGCTTAAGATAAGTAATGTTAAAATTGTTTATAGCGATGAAAACTATTCATATGTTGAATCAGGTCTCGCTAACAGCGATAAAATTGTCACTACAAACATACCTAACGCAATTGAAGGCCTGATGCTTGAAGAGGTAAAATTAGATAATGAACAAAAATAGACCGGTCAAAGGTGCCATCGCCTGGATGGCAAACAACTCTGTAGCTGCAAATATACTGATGCTTATATTTCTTGTTGGCGGTTTTTTAATGTCTATGAATATCAAACAGGAAGTATTCCCTCAGTTTGATCTTGATGAGGTGAGAATAACAGTTGCTTATCCGGGTGCAAGCCCAGAAGAAGTAGAATCAGGTGTGTTACTCCCCATTGAAGAAGCAATACAGGATATTGAGGGGATAAAAAAAGTGAGCTCAACTGCGAATGAAGGCTCTGCTACAATCAGTATAGAAGTCGTGGAAACCAAACAACTGCAAAGAGTCTATGAAGATGTAAAAAATGCCGTTGACAGGATTTCCACATTTGCCGAAGATGTGGAAAAGCCAATAATTGAAATCCCCTCAAGAAGCAGCAGGGTAATTACTCCAATAGTTTATGGCAATGTAGACGACAAAACACTAAGAAACTACACTGAACTTATTCGTGATGAACTCTTGCAGGACGAAGATATTACAATGGTAGAGCTTTTAGGTGAAAAGCCCCTTGAAATCAAAATAGACGTCCCCATTGAAAACTTAAGAAAATACAACCTCAATATTAATGACATTGCATCGGCTATTTCAGTAAACTCAAAAGATGTCCCTGCAGGTAGCATAAAAACAAAGAGCGGCGAAATACTCCTGCGTTTTAAGGGTAAAAAATACATTGCGGAAGATTTTAAAGACATACCTATAAAATACAATTCAGATGGAACAATTGTATATTTAAAAGATCTGGCAACATTTCAGGACAGCTTTTATGAAAACGATATATATCTAAACTATAACGGTATGCCTGCCATAGGTATAGAAGTGTACAGAGTTGGAAAACAAACACCAATACAGGTTGCTGACAAAGTAAAACAGATTATCGAAAGACTAAAAGTGGAGCTTCCCAAAGGTATTTACATTGATTATACTGATGACAGATCAGATATTTACAAACAAAGAATAAATCTGCTCTTAAAAAACGGATATTTTGGACTTGCGCTTGTTTTTATTCTTCTGACCCTATTTCTTGAGTTAAGATTAGCATTCTGGGTCACACTTGGTATCCTGATATCCTTCTTAGGCTCATTTCTCTTTCTTCCTTCAATTGATGTAAGCATAAACATGATAAGCCTTTTTGCCTATATTATTTCACTTGGTATCGTTGTAGACGATGCTATAGTTGTAGGTGAAAATATCTATTATTACAGGCAAAATGGGATGAGTTTTATGGATGCAGCCATAAAAGGCGCAAAGGAGATAGCCTTCCCTGTTGTGTTTAGTGTACTTACCAACATAATTACTTTTATGCCTATGTTTTTTATACCAGGTGTTATGGGGAAAATATTTGTCAACATTCCGGCAGTGGTAGTAACAGTATTTGCAATATCTTTAATCGAATCTATCTTCATACTTCCGGCTCATATAGGACACCAAAAAAATGAACCTAAAAATATAATTTTAAAGTATTTTAACGCTTTTCAGGAAAAATTCAGTAAAGGATTTGTAAGGCTAATTGATAAAATCTACAGACCATCAATAACTCTTGCTTTAAAGTATCGATATGTTACGGTGATATTGGGAATATGTGTATTATTTATATTTCTAACATATGTCAAAACAGGTAGACTTGGCTTTACACTTTTTCCAAAAGTTGAATCTGACTTTGCATATATAAGCGGAACACTCCCCCTTGATTCCCCGGTTGAAGATACCATTAAAATAAGAGACTTCATACTTAATAAGTCAGATACCGTATTAAAAGAAAATGGTGGAGAGAATCTCTACACCGGTAAACTCTCTTATGTCAACAACAATACATTCTGGATTCTGATATTCCTCACTCCTCCGGATGTAAGGCCAATAAACACATATGAACTTGTCGAGAAATTAAGAAAACACATAGGTAATATTCCTGGACTTGAAAATTTGAAATTTGCTTCCGATTTCGGAGGGCCAGGCGCCGGAGCTGCTTTGAGCGTACAACTCAGTCACAGGGATGTATCAACACTTAATAAAGCTGCAAAGGAACTCGCACAATTCCTTGATGAATACCCTATTGTTTCAGATATTGATGATGGTATTACTCACGGTAAAAAACAGATTGATATAACACTCAAACCACTTGCATATATGCTCGGCATAACACCTAACTATATTTCGAGAGAACTTAGAAGCAGATATTACGGAAATGAGGCTATTACACAGCAAAGAGGAAGAAACGAACTAAAAATTACCGTTAGACTAAGTAAAAATGACAGAGAAAATATCAATACTTTTGAGAATATGATAATCAAAACCCCAACAGGTGAAGAAGTACCTTTAAAAGAAATAGCTAACATCAAATATTCAAGGGCTTATACTTCGATTAATCGTGTAGATAACAAAAGAATAGTAACCGTTACCGCAGATGTAACCCCCCAAAAAAGAACACAGGAAATATTAAGTGAAATAAAAAACAAAATATTCCCCATACTTTCTGAAAAATATCATGGACTCACCTATAGTCTCGAAGGGAAAGAAGCTGACAGGCGTGAGAGCACAGATGCACTCTTCAGTGGGCTAATTTTTGCATTGATTGGAATTTATTTCATACTGGCAATACCTTTTAAAAGTTATATACAACCTGCTATTATTATGATAAGCATCCCTTTTGGCATTATAGGTGCAATAATAGGCCACATTTTAATGGGATATTCATTAAGTCTTGTAAGTATTATGGGAATAGTTGCCCTTTCAGGAGTCGTCGTTAATGATTCACTTGTACTAATTGATCTTGCAAACAGAAAAGTTAGAGATGGAGTTTACCCATACAAAGCGGTTGTAGAGGCAGGTGTCCAGAGATTCAGGCCAATTATGCTTACCACGCTTACCACTTTCTTTGGCCTTATGCCGATGATTTTTGAAACATCCATACAGGCAAGGTTTTTAATACCTATGGCTATTTCATTGGGCTTTGGAATCATTTTTGCGACAATGATTACTCTTGTGCTGGTACCTTCACTATATATTGTAATTGAGGATGTCAAACACTTCTTCAAAAAGATTTTCAGATGAACAATAAACTGAAAGGGCTATTGTCAGCTATATTTGCATTTCTTATCTGGGGTTTTCTCCCACTTTACTGGAAGCTGGTCAAGGTTATACCTGCATTTGAAATCCTTATTCACAGGATAATATGGTCAACTGTTTTCTTGTTTATCATCCTTATATTTCAGAAAAGATTAAGAGAATTTGCGTCAGCACTGAGCTTTAAAAACCTAAAAATATCTTTTTTAAGCGGGATTATTGTGGGTGGCAACTGGCTTTTATACATCTGGGCTGTAAACAGTGGCTATGTTATCGAAACAAGTCTGGGGTATTACATAAATCCCCTGATAAGCGTGGTAATAGGAAGTATCTTTTTCAAAGAAAATTTGTCCTATACACAAATATTTGCTGTTATTGTTGCATCTACCGGCGTAATGATACTTACACTTGGATACGGCAGATTCCCATGGATAGCACTGACTCTTGCCATAAGTTTTGCGGTTTATGGAAGTCTTAGAAAAATATCAAATCTCGGGCCTATAATAGGGCTTCAGGTTGAAACATTTATACTGGTTATACCTGCTACCTTTTACTTTTTCATCCTTTTCAACAATAATTCAAATCACTTTGTAAGCCTTGGTATTTTTTATAAATTAATGCTTGCAGGTGCCGGTATCGTTACAGCCTTGCCTCTTCTTTTCTTCGCAGAAGCAGTAAGAAATATTAATTTATCAACAGTTGGGATGCTTCAATACATTGGTCCAACAATAAATTTTCTTTTAGGTGTCTTTTTGTTCAAGGAAGAATTCACAATTTATCATCTGTATGCATTTATTCTTATATGGGTTGCAGTAATAATTTTTTCAACAAACACACTTCTGTTACAATACAAAAGAAAAACAGCATTACAAAACAGGTGAAATAGTCCTACATGCACTTTCAAACATTTTGACATATAACTTTTTATTTTTTAAAAATTCATTATCAATCAGTACACTTGCATTTTTATAGCTTTCAATAAAATTAAGAACTGTACTTGTAAATTTCTCTTTATAAATTAGGGCACTAAGCTCAAAATTAAGTTTAAAGCTTCTGTTGTCTATATTAGCAGAGCCAATCAAAGAAATACGGTCATCTACAGTAATTATTTTTGCATGAAGCATAGTATTTGAAGTTTCATAAATTTTGATTCCGCTGTCGACCAAATCCTCATAATATGACCTACCTGCCGCAGCAACTAAAGGATGATTATTCTTGCCAGGCAGAATAATATTTATATCTACCCCCTTATTGGATGCAAATTTTAATAACTCCACAACTGGCTCATCAGGGACAAGGTAAGGGGTAAGGATATTTATATTTTTTTTTGCACCATTTATAAGTGTAAATATCGTATTATAAATTTTAGATGACTCTTCATCTGGCCCGGAAGGGATAAGGTGCATCGAAGTGTCCCCTTTCATATTCCATTCAGGTCTTTTTATAAAATTACTTATATCCTTACCGGTTGCAAAATACCAGTCCTCTACAAATAGTTCAAGAGCCGCAACCACCGCTTCTCCTGAAAACCTGATATGTGCATCTATCCAATCTGAACCCTTCAAAAGGTCTCCAATGTATTCATTTCCGATGTTAATCCCACCAATATAACACACTTTTCCATCAATAATCGCAACTTTTCTATGATTTCTGAAGTTTACCCTTGTAAAAAATTTTACATTGAAAGGTGATAAAAATGCCGCAGATTTTCCCCCGAGCTTTTTAAATTCTCTCAAAGTATTTTTAATTGAAAGGCCTATAGCACCAACACCGTCATAAAGTAAATATACCTTTACCCCTTCCCTTAATTTTTTATTAAGCAGGTTTATAAAAAATTTACCTGTCTCATCCTGCCTAAAAACATAATATTCCATCAAAATATACTCTTTTGCGCTCAATATATCCTCAGCAAGCCTTGCATATTTGATTGACGCACTGTTAAGAAACTCAAGGTTTTCGCAAAGAAGCGGATTTATATCATTTATTTTCGTAACCAGGTTACCTATCAGACAAAGTTTATACTCATCAGTAACTTCACTTGCAATTTCATACCTTATATCTTTTTTCCTTTTAACTTTTTTCTCAATCATCTTTAATCTCGGATTTCCAAATATTATATATATAACTGCACCAAGATAAGGTAAAAATACAATTAAAAGCACCCACGCAAGAGTAGCCCTTGCTTCTTTCCTGTTTGAAAGCACAATAATAACCAAAATTACCGTCAAGATAACACTAAAATATTCAAATATTAGCGTAGCAATAAATTTCAGGTTAGCCTCCACAGCCCTGCCATATATTTTTATATTCAAGGTACTGATTAAATCTGTTTAAAAAACTGAGCTTACTTTCAGGCCAATCAGGAGCAACTGTAATATTTTTAGGGGAATCCCCTACAAGCCTTGAAATAACAGTATCTTTATCCAGAATTTTTATACTTTCTCCAAGGATATAAATATATTCATCCTCGCTCAGCAGACTAAAATCTCCTTTAATATATAGCTGCTCAAGTTTTGTCCCTTTCAGGATATGCAAATGATGAAATTTTACAAAATCTAAGTGTTTATCTGAAACATATTTCACAGTTTCAAGCATCATTTTTTCATTTTCATACGGCAGCCCCAAGATTATATGGGCACATACACCAAATCCATAAGCTTTAATTCTATCAACTGCATCATCAAAATCTTCAAAAGTATGCCCCCTGTTTATCAATTCCAAAGTTTTATTGTGTTTTGACTGTAAACCAAGTTCAATAACAATATTATATTTTCCAAATTTTTCTTTTAAAACTTCAAGCTTATTATTTTCAATGACGTCAGGTCTTGTACCAATTGAAATCTCAACTATTCTATCATCAATTAAAGCTTCATTTATTCTGTCAACAATCAGACCAATGTCGCCATAAGTGTTGGAATAAGATTGAAAATAAACGGAAAATTTATTTACTCCCTTACTTTGGGACTTATTGATTTGTTCTTTTACCTGATTTTTTATCCCCCCCTCGGGGACATGCACAAAAGAGGATACATCACAGTAAATACAACCACCCTCCCCTTTTTTGCCATCCCTGTTAGGACAGGTGAAACCTGCATCAACAGATATTTTTCTGACTTTTTCACCATATTTTTTTTTGTAATACATATTTAAACTATAATATCTCATTTTGAACCTTTTAATTGCTTTTAAGTCTATTATAATCTATAATCTATACTGTTTTAAAATTAAAATAAAGACAATCGGAGGATTTATGAAAAAAATTTTTTTAACACTATTGTTTCTTACTCTCACTACTGCTTTATTTGCAAAGACCCTTGCCACAATAAACGGGAAGATAAACATAGACAGCAGTGAAGTTGACGGAGTATTTGGCAGCATTTTGATAAAGCAGGGGATAATGCCTTCAAGTATCAACATGAACGACCCTCAGGTTATAAATCTCAAAAAAAGTATTCTTGAAAACTTAATCAAAAGGGAATTACTTTATTTAACTGCCCAGAACAATGCTCCCAAAAACCTTGACTCAATTGCCGAAGAGGATTTCAAAAAGATAAAAGGCAATTTTAAATCTGAGCAGGAATACAACAAATATCTTGCAGAAAATGGATTGAATGAACAACAAATAAAAGAAAATATCAAAAAAAATATTATATTGCAGAATTATGTGAAAAAAACATCTGAAAAAGTCAAAGTAACTGACAAAGAATCCAGGGAGTTTTACGAAAAAAACAAAGACTCATTCAAACAACAGGAAGAAGTCAGGGCTTCTCACATTATCATTCTGTTTAACAAAGACAGAGATGAAAAAAAGGCAGAAACTGAAATTAACAAAATATACAATGAAATTAAAAAAGGTCTTAATTTTGAAGAGGCAGCAAAAAAATATTCCGAAGATGGCTCCTCTCAAGTCGGAGGGGATTTAGGATTTTTCCCGAGGGGCAAAATGGTGCCGGAATTTGAAGAGGTAGCATTTAAAATGAACAAAGGCGAAATATCAAAACCTTTCAAGTCAAGATTTGGATATCATATTCTCAAAGTAACCGATAAAAAATCTGAAAAACAACTTAGCTTTGAAGAGGTAAAACAGAATATAGAAAACATTCTTATCTCTGAAAAAACAAAAGCCCTTCTTGACGAAGTAATTGAAAAAAACAGGATGTCAGCAAAAATTGAATACAAAAATTAGCAAAATAAGCACTTAAAAAAAGGTGATGATTGGTAGTTTTAAATAGTCATCACCCATTGTTGATTTTTATTAACCAAATCTCCCGGTAATATAATCTTCTGTCTGCTTCAGTTTTGGCTGCGTAAAAATTTGTTGGGTCTCTCCATATTCTATCAGGTTTCCCATGTAAAAAAAGGCCGTATAATCTGAAACCCTTGCAGCCTGTTGCATACTGTGGGTAACAATTATTATAGTATAATTCTTTTTCAATTCGAATATCAAATCCTCAATCTTTTGTGTGGCAATAGGGTCAAGCGCAGACGCCGGTTCATCCATCAAAATTATGTCAGGTTTCATTGCAATAGCCCTTGCAATACAAAGTCTCTGCTGTTGCCCACCTGAAAGTGCCGTAGCAGGAGCATGAAGCCTATCCTTTACTTCATCCCACAAAAATGCTTTTTTGAGAGAATCTTCAACAAGCTCATCCATTTCTGCACCCTTGCTGGCAATTCCATGAATTTTTGGTCCATAGGCAATATTTTCATATATCGATTTTGGAAACGGATTAGGTTTTTGAAACACCATCCCCACTCTTTTTCTAAGCTCCACAACATCTACGTCAGAATCATAAATATTTTCATCATCAAGCAAAATTTCACCTTCAACTTTTGTACCGTCAATAAGGTCATTCATTCTGTTAAGGCATCTTAAAAAAGTACTTTTACCGCATCCTGATGGCCCAATTAGTGCTGTAACATTGTTTTCATAAAATTTAAGATTGATATCTTTAAGTGCTTTAAATTCTCCATAATAAAAATTTACATTTGAAGCAGACATTTTAACTTTCATCAAAATCATCTCCATTTACCATTGTTTTTCATATTTATTTCTAAGCCAGATGGCAAGTGTGTTCAACAAAAGCATTACAGCAAGCAATACCAAAATTGCAAGGGCAGTCTTTTCGGTAAAGGCCCTTAATGAGGCTGTTGACCATGTATAAATTTGCGCAGGCAAAACTGTTGTTGACTGCACAAAACTTGTAGGAGCATCAGGAATATATGCCACCATACCAACTACAAGCAAAGGAGCAGTTTCGCCAATCGACCTTGCAAGTCCTATAATAAAACCTGTCAATATCCCAGGAACAGCAAGTGGCAATATGTGGTGCCAGATTACCTGCAATTTTGAAGCCCCAACCCCATAAGCGGCCTCTTTAATGGAAGGGGGGATTGATTTTATGGCTGCCCTTGAGCTTATCACTATTACAGGTAAATTCATAATGCCAAGAGTAAGCCCTCCTGCAAGAGCAGACGAACGAGGCACATGCAAAAAGTTTATGAATACAGCAAGCCCCAAAAGACCATAAATAATTGAAGGGATAGCTGCAAGATTATTTATATTTACTTCAATCATTCTTGTAAGCCAATTATCTTTGGCATATTCTTCCAGATAAATTGCTGTGGCAATCCCCAGCGGAACACTTACCAGTATTGTTATAATCATAACATATATCGTTCCAAAAACAGCAGCTTTAATCCCCGCAATTTCAGGAAGATTCGAATCACCGTTTGTAAAAAAATTCCAGTTAAAAAATAATTTAAGTTTCCCTTCTTCTTTTAATTTATCCAGATATTTTTTATCACTATTCTTTAACCTGTTTGGCCTGCCTTTCAAGTACTGGTCAACCTCTGAATCAGCAATCACCCATTCATTAAAAGTTTTATTCATCATATCTTTAGAGTCCTGAATTTTTAAAGGAAGTCTTCTAATCTCATCCCTGCTTATATAGTAATAATCATCTTCCAAAAAGGCATAAGCAGGGTCTTCCAAAACTTCGGGAGTAATACTGATAGTGGTGTATATCTTTGCCTGCCTCAAACCGGAGTACCCTTTAAAAATCATATTACCAAAAAAGGTCACAAGAAATGCAAATGAAATAAAAAGTGCTATTACACCATACATTTTAAATACTTTTTCTTTAAAATATCTTTTTTTATTTCTGCTGCTTTGTATATTTTTAACAGACATCTCAACCCACCTTAATCATATTTTTCTCTGAAACGACGTACAATTTTCATAGAAAAAATATTTAGTATCAATGTAATAATCAATAAAACAAAACCAAGCCCAAAAGCAGAAAGCGTTTCGAGACTTCCAAATTCCTGATCCCCAACAAGCGCATCTACTATTCTGACAGTCACAGTAGTCATCCCTTCCAAGGGATTCAATGTCAGGTTAGGTCTTAATCCTGCAGCCATAACAACAATCATCGTCTCCCCGATAGCTCTTGAAACTGCCAAGATGAATGCCGAGAAAATCCCTGGCAAAGCAGCAGGCAAAACGACATGTTTTATTGTTTCTGATTTTGTAGTCCCAAGGGCAAGTGAGCCTTCCCTGAGGCTATTTGGAACAGCATTTATAACATCATCTGCCAGTGATGACATATAAGGAATAATCATAATCCCCATAACAATTCCCGGTGAAAGGGCATTTGTATATTCGGCTTTAAGACCAACAAGTTCAGCAATTTCTACAACAATCGGGCTAACCGTAATTGCTGCAAAAAAACCGTAAACAACCGTAGGAATTCCAGCTAAAATTTCCAGAAGAGGTTTGATTTTTTTTCGTAGCCTTTTAGAAGCATATTCAGACAAATAAATTGCGCTAAATAGCCCTGCAGGTACTGCTACAAGCATTGCAATTAAAGATATCATTGCAGTGCCAGCAAAAAGCGGTACAGAGCCAAATTTTGGTTCAGCTACCATTTCATTCCCCCTGCCAGCGCCACCCAAAAATGCAGTATCAGGTTCCCACTCTGTCCCAAATAAAAAATCAAAAATACTCACATTTTTGAAAAATTTTAAAGATTCAAAAAACACCGATATAACAATGCCAATTGTAATAAGTATCGTAATTACAGCACTAATCAAAAGAGTTATATTTATAAATCTCTCCACCTTTAATCTGGCATTCTGTTCAGGAGTTATTTTTTTTAGACTAATTAGCAGTGCAATAACAATAATTAAAAATGTAAAAGTATATGTCAGTAAAGGATTAAAATATATAATTTTGTAGTAAGACAAAGCAGACAATAAAGTGTAAAATAAAAATGCTGGTACAGCCATCAAAATCACAGAGTACCAGCCGTAGTAATGAGGCCTTGATTTTATTTTTTGCTCAGCCTCTAAAAAAGTTGCTTTTTTGACACCAAAATAATGCCCCAAAAAAATAAGAATTATCGAACAAACCAGAAACACATAAAAATATACCTTTTCCATAATACCTCTAAAAAGGGCTGATTAACAGCCCCTTTATTATTTTAAATCCTCAATCTTTAAAACTTTTCTATTCTGCCAGTCTGCTCTTACCTTTTCCCTTTCACTTTTAGGCAAAGGTATAAGACCTATCCTCTTTAATGCTCCTCTACCACCAATCATTTTTTCACTGACAAAAAGGTCAACATATTCTTCGATACCTGGTACTTTGCCTAAATGATTCTTTTTAACGTAGAAAAACATGCTTCTTGCAACAGGATATTTTCCAGATGAAATATTTTCAGCTGTAGGTTCAACATTATCAATTATTGCAGCTTTAAGTCTGTCACTATTTTCTTCCAGAAAACTGTACCCGAAGATACCAACTGCCGTTTTATCCTTTACAAGCCTCTGAACAATAAGATTGTCATTCTCACCTGCTGGCACATAAACACCATCTGTCCTGATTTTAGAATATTTACCACCATACTCTTTTATCTTTTTTGATGCCTCTTCCATTACAAGTTCTTCAAAAGAATCTCTCGTACCTGAAGATGTGGGAGGGCCATACACCAAAATTTCTCTTTTAGGCAAAGAAGGATTAATTTCGTTCCAATATTTATATGGATTTTTAACCAGTTTGCCGTTTACAGGCACCTCTTCTGCAACAGCAAGCAAAATATCTTTTCTTGTCAAATCCAAATCTTCTGAATCTTTATTCTGAGCAAGTACTATACCGTCATAACCTATTTTCACTTCGATAGTTTCAATACCTTTTTCAATATTGTTTTTAAGCTCTTTTTCCTTAATTCTTCTTGAAGAATTTGTTATATCTGGTGTATTTTCTCCAACCCCTTCACCAAAAAGTTTGTGCCCGCCTCCTGAACCAGTTGATTCTACTACCGGCGTCTTAAATTTTGTTGTAGCACCAAATTCTTCTGCAACATAACTTGAAAATGGATACACGGTGCTTGAGCCAACAATCCTTATCTGCTCCCTTGCCAGTACATTTCCAGCTGCCATAAAAAACACACTTAAGGCAACCAGTGCTAAAATTTTGAGACTTTTCATCACTTTCCTCCTATCCTTATTAAGGTTAAGGAAGCATAGTGTTATTTTGTCAGAAATATGTACAAAGAATGTCAAAAAATTGTAAAATTTTTAAAAATTGGCCGTCAATTTCTTCTCAATCTTTTTATTTAACATTGACAGCAGGAAAGTCAAAAAAAAGTAAAAAAATGTAACTGTAATCCATGTTTCATATGTAAGATAAGTGGCAGACATCATTTCCATACCCTGAAATGTAAGCTCAGGAATAGCCACCACAGACACGATAGAAGAATCTTTAATAGTTGATATAAACTGACTGTTTAAAGGTGGGATTATCACCTTTGTAGCTTGCGGCATAATAACATATTTCAAAATTTTTAGTTTTGACAATCCCAAAGCTTTGGCCGCATCTTTTTGGCCACTGTCAACCGACTCAATTCCTGCTTTTACAATCTCAGCGATATAAGCACTTTCATAAATAGCAAGTGTAAGTACACCGGCAAAAAAAGAGGATAAAAGATTAATAGGTGCAAAGGTAAATGAAACGATATTTATCACAGTCTGGGATTGGGCTCTTAAAATGTGTTCAATATCAAAGTAAACAAACAGTTGATCAGCAATAAAAAAATAAAAAATAAAAACCAGCACGAGTGGTGGAATATTTCGGTTAATTTCAACATAAATCAATGACCCAATTTTAAAAAAAGGTCTTTTTAATGTTCTTGATACACCCGCTATAAGTCCAAAAATCATACTGAAAATAATTGACCAGAAACTCAGTTTTAACGTGTAAAAAAGCCCTTTAGTCAAAAGTCCAAAATGATAGCCTGTTTCATCCCTGTTTATAAGATACCCTAAAACTTTATGCCATCGCCAATTATATTCAACATAACTATTAACTCTGTAAATTAAATATATCAGTAAAAACAAAAGGATAGACAATGCCACATAGTCTATCCTTTTTAATCCAAACCTTAACATCTACTTTAAAAGTTTCTCCCAGTCCTTTGTATTAAACCAATAATCTCTTCTCTCCTTCAACCACCCTTCAGATTCTACAATTGTAATCCAGCTATTGAAATAGTTTAAAGTATCAATGTCCCCTTTCCTGATAGCAAAAGCAATAGGCTCTTTGGTAAAAGTTTCTTTAAATGGTAAAAACAGTTTGTCACTATGTTCAATAGCCTGAAATGCAGGCATAGGAGAAGAAGCCACTACCGCATGTACTCTTCCAGTCAAAAGTTCTTGAATAGCCTGCGACTCATCATCAAAAAGCTTCAATTTTGCATTGGGAAGATATTTTTTTGCGGCACTTTCTGCTGTAGTCCCGATTCTCACCGCTATTATAACATCATTCTTATTAAAATCTTGTAAGGTTTTAAACCCTTCAGCCTTTTTTTTGTGAGCCACAATTGACATTCCTGAATAATCGTAAGGAATTGTAAAATTTACCTTTTTATTTCTCTCGGGAGTAATCCCCATCCCACCAATAATCACGTCATATTTCCCCGTCAATAGAGCAGGTATTATACCTGACCATTTTGTAGGCACAAACTCGACCTTGACCCCCATATCTTCTGCAAGCCTTTTGGCAACATCTATTTCAAAACCTATAAGATTGCCATTCTTGTCCTGCATTGCCCAAGGGACAAAAGTCGACATTCCTACTTTTATATAACCTCTTTTCAAAATCTTTTCGATTGTGCTTTCCTTTACAAGCTCATCTCTTACTGACTCGGCATTTCCTGAAACAAACATTGCAAAAAATAACAGAATAATTAAACCAAAAAATCTTTTCATACTGCACCTCTTTTAACTTTTTTTGAAAAAATTTTAATACATATCGACAATATAATATTTATTATAAGGTAAATTGCTGCCACTGTAAACCAAACTTCAAAACTTAAAAAGGTCTCGCTGACAATTGCCTGTCCATATAAAGTCAACTCATAGACAGAAATAGTGCTGACAAGTGCAGAATCTTTTACAAGCGAAATTGCCTGACTTGCAAGAGGCGGAGCAACATTTCTTAATGCCTGCGGCAACACTACAAACCGGTACATCTGAAAAGAGGTTAACCCCAAACTTCTTGCTGCCTCATACTGGCCAAAATGAATAGAATTTAATCCGCCTCTGATAATTTCCGATGCATATGCACCCTCAAAAAGACTTAATGTAAGTATCGCTGTAACATATGGAGAAATATCAAATATAGGGGACAGCACAAAATAGTTGAAGAATATCTGTATCAGAAGAGGCGTATTCCTGATTGTCTCGATATAAAAAACAGAAACCATATTCAGTACCGCTGAGCCAGATACTCTAAATAATGAACTTGTAAGACCGATGATAAATGATAACACCAAACTAATGGCAGAAATTTCTACTGTAACAATTAACCCTCTCAGTAATACACCAGGTTGATAGCCAGAATTTGATTTTTCGATTATATATTTACCAATTCTGTAAAATTGCCAGTTATACCCAAGATTTTCTGATAATTTCCATAAAAGAAAAATTGAAAACATTACAAGCAGTGACAATAATAACAAATCAATAAACAATTTATTCTTTATATTCACTTTTGAGAGAATATACTACCCCTGATTTTTTTCCTTTAACAAAAAATGAGAATAAGCTGCCAAAACAATACTATGGGTAATTTTACCACTGACAATATAATCTTCCAATTCCTGTCTGCTTAAACTCACAACCTCTATATCTTCAAACAAATCAAGCTGAAGCTCATATTTAAAACTACATTCTTCAGCCAGATAAATATACGCCCTATTACTCATAAATGCCGGGTTAGGATGAACAACTGATAGCAATTCAATGTTACCGGCAGCAAGACCGGTTTCCTCCCTGAGCTCTCTCAAAGCTGCCTCTTTATGAGATTCATTTTCATTGATAGCTCCACCGGGGAATTCATAGGTAGTCTCTTCTGTCCCTACCCTAAACTGTTTTACAAGTATGAATTTGTTATCTGAAGTTACAGGAATAATTGTGACCCAGTTACTGGTATTGATAATGGTAAAATTCATAGAAGCATTTTTCTTGTCAAAGTAATATTCACAGTGGTCCACAGAGAGCACTTTATCTTTGTACTCTCTGTGTGTATTTAATTTCTTCCAGTATTTGTCCATTATAAAATCAAACCGCTACCGCCTGATTTAGCTCCTCCCATTGGCCCCATATCCGGAATGTTGGAAGCTATTTTTATATTGCTTTTTGCCTCAAGATATTTATTGATAAGCTCTTCTGGCAATTTTTGATATTCATACAAAATATGGGCTTCATCAATTTCCCCTCCTACTTCATCTTCAAAAGGAAATCCAAAAGGGAGCATTGCAAGTTGCACGCCACCTCCGGCCGGAATCGCCTGAATCTGCACAATATCTTTTAGTTTTCCATCTTCAAGTTTTCCCATAACAGAGTCACCTGATACAAGCTTTACAAATTTAATATTTTCAGTAACCATCATATCCTCCGATTTTTTTTAGGGTTAATATATTCTATTTTCCCAAAATGCAACCCAAAACATAAAAATTGGTATCAGAAGATTTTGAAAATTTTTGTTGACATTGTGGGTGTTGATTACTATTAATTGAATATAATCAAAGGGAGGTGCAAAATGGCACATTTTATAACTGATGCATGTACAAACTGTGGTGTATGTGAAGACGAGTGCCCAGTAGGTGCAATTAGTGAAGGTGATGATGCAAGAGTAATCGATCCTGATACTTGTACTGACTGTGGTGCATGCGTTGAAGTATGCCCGGTTGATGCTATTGAAGCTCAATAATTAAGCTATTTAATACCTGTATTGGAAACAATGCAGGTATTTTTTATATATAAATTTACTACTACCAGGGTAGGATTTATGAATATTTTCAAGACATTAAAAGAAGAAATAAATGCTGTATTTGAAAGAGACCCAGCTGCAAGAAGCACGCTTGAGATAATATTTTGTTATCCTGGTTTTCATGCGATAATTTTTTACCGAATATCTCACTGGTTTTGGGAAAAGAAGTTTTATTTTCTTGGAAGGTTTATTTCTCATCTTGGAAGATTTTTCACAGGGATTGAAATACATCCTGGAGCCAAAATAGGTAAAAACTTCTTCATTGACCATGGAATGGGAGTTGTTATTGGTGAAACTGCAGAAATAGGTGACAATGTAACAATATACCATGGTGTTACACTGGGCGGGGTAAGCCTCAACAAAGGGAAAAGACATCCAACAATTGGTAACAACGTTATAATAGGCTCAGGTGCAAAAATTCTTGGCCCCTTCAAAGTCGGGGACAATTCTAAAATTGGCTCAAACTCTGTTGTAGTAAAAGAAGTGCCCCCTAACTCCACAGTGGTAGGCATACCTGGCAGAATAGTTTCTGGTGAAAAGAAAATCGATTTCGACCACAGCAATCTCCCTGACCCTGTTGCCAAAGCTATCGAATGTATTATTGAAAGGGTTGTAAGTATTGAAAAAGAGATAAAAACCATAAAAAAGGATAAAAATGATGAGGATAACAACCAAGAGTAGATATGCTATAAGGGCGATTTACGCACTTTTAATGCTAAACGGGGAAAATGAACCTGTTTCACTGAAAAAGATTTCAGAATATGAAGATATCTCTCTAAAATATCTCGAACAGATATTTTCAAGACTCAAAAGAGCAAATATAGTTACTGCTGCAAGAGGTATCTCCGGCGGATATATGCTATCAAAAAATTCTGAGCAAATTTCCGTAAAAGAGATAATATATGCCATGGATGGCCCGATAAAACCTGTTGACTGTATTGATAATGACGGTTGTAACAAGGCGTCTCAGTGTGCTGTAAACTGGCTCTGGTTTGAACTTAAAAAAAATGTTGATAATTTTTTCCAAAATATTACACTCTCAGACTTAAAAAAGAAGAATAAATGTTAGAGGTTGATATGGCAATATATTTTGATAACAGTGCTACCACAAAAGTTGACAAAAGAGTTGTTGAGGCAATGCTCCCTTACTTTGAAGAAATTTTTGCAAATCCATCAAGTCTGCATAACCCGGGCAGAACAGCAAGAGAACATCTTGAAAATTCCAGACAAAAGGTCGCTGAGCTATTATCTGCTGAATCTGAGGAAATTATTTTTACAGCAAGCGGCTCTGAATCTGACAATATGGCTCTTTTTGGAATAGCAAGGGCACTAAAACATAAAGGCAACCACATAATTACTTCAAATATCGAACACAAAGCCATAAGTGAGGCTTGCGAAGAGCTTGAAAAAGAAGGTTTTGAGATAACTTATCTCCCTGTAAACAAAACAGGACATATTGAAATCGATACTTTCAAAAATGCAATAACTGACAGGACAATACTTGCAAGTATAATGCTTGCAAATAATGAAATAGGTACAATTCAGCCGATAAAGGAGCTTGCTACTGTTGCTCGGGAAAAAGATATAATTTTTCATACTGATGCCGTTCAGGCTGTTGGAAAAATGAAGGTGGATGTTTCTGATTTAGGTGTTCATCTTTTAAGTTTTTCCGGACATAAAATTTATGCCCCTAAAGGGATAGGTGTTCTTTATATTGACAGAGAATTGAAAAATATCCTGAAACCTATAATATATGGGGGGCATCACGAATATGGTCTTAGAGCAGGAACTGAAAATGTTCCGTATATTGTAGGGATAGGCAAGGCCTGCGAAATCATCAAAGCTGAGCTTGATAAAGATATTGCTCATATCAAACAGGTGAGAGACCGTTTTGAACAAAGAATTATTAATGAAATACCAGACACTTATGTTAATGGTGGCGAACCAAGAATATGCAGTGTTTCCAATATTACTTTCAAATATATAGAAGGTGAAGCACTTATGGTGTATGCTTCAGAAGTATGCTGCTCCACCGGGTCAGCTTGTTCTTCTGACAGTATGGATGCTTCGCACGTACTGAAAGCAATAAATATAAACCCGGTAGACGCTCACGGTGCACTGAGATTTAGTTTTGGCAGATTCAATACTCTTGAGGAAGCAGACAGAGCTGTGGAAATCTTAAAAGAGAATGTTGCTAAACTAAGGGCAATATCTCCCCTTTATCAACAAGTAAAAAATTCATAAGCAATCAGGCGGCAACTGTGAATCATTTTAAAAAAGCCGCCTTTCTTTCCTTATTTTATTTCTTTCATTTTGGCACTCTTGGCATATTTATCCCTTTTGTAGCACTATATTTAAAGACATCAGGTTTTTCGGGCAGTGAGATAGGAATATTTATTACTATTGTTTCTGTGGTAAAATTCCTATTTACAAACAAATGGACTAAAATTTACAACTCAATTTCTTATAAAAAACTTTTCCTTATAACAGCCATTATCGTTTCCAATTCAAGTGTTATACTCCTGATATTTTCAAATTACCTGGCCGTTTTTCTGTCTTTTGTAATATACTCTGTTGCAAGGGTTGGCATATTGCCGGTAATAGACCATATCTCAAATGAATTTTCAAGACAGTCCGGTATAGAATATGGGAAAATAAGGCTTTTTGGCTCAATAGGCTTCATTGTATTTACAACACTTACTGGTCTTCTGGTGGATTATTTTGATATAAACGTATTTATAATAATGTCAGTATTGACAGGCTTATTATCTGCCATTTCGATATCTTTTGTGCATCTTTTCGACATTGATGATGACAAAAAAAATAATCTCAATAAAAAATTAAGTTTTGACTTCAAACTTATACTTTTTGCAAGTTTAATATATTTCATTCCACTGACTTTTTTTCACAACTTTATGAATATAAAAGTTCAGTACCTAAACAGTTCACAGACAACAGCGGGAATTATATGGTCAGTTGGAATATGTGCCGAAATTCTTTTAATGTTTTTTTCCAGGAAATTATTTGAGAAGATACAGCCTTATAACCTATTGATAATCTCTATGCTTTTAGGGTCTATCAGATCTTTTGTCATAGGTTATACACATTCCCCTTACGTTTTACTTGTTATCAATCTTCTACATGGATTTGCTTTTGGCACATTTCATCTTTCAATAATAAGATATATAAAAGATAGCATTCCGGATTTTATAAGGTTAAAAGCCCAGAGTTACTATGCCACATTTATTTATGGTCTTGGGGCAATATTGGGCTCCATTATTTCAGGTTATCTCTATGATATTATGGGGGTTGAAAATATGTTTATAACAGGTGGTTTTTTTGCACTATCCTCCGGATTAATTTTGTTATTGTATAGAAACAAAATTATGGTAAAATATACGGCATGAAACAGATAAAAATGATTCTTGAAGAGCTTACAGAGATATGTAACAAACTTGATATAAAAGTAAGATTTGAAAAGACCACCGCAAAAGGCGGTCTCTGTAAAGTCAACGACAAGTATATGATAATAATTGACAGAAAAGCTACCGATGAATACAAAGCAAATGTTATTGCAAATTCATTAAAAAAATTTGATATAGAAAATCTTCATTTGAAGCCGAAAGTTAGAGATTTTATAGATAATGCATAAAAATATTGATACAATTTTTGCTTTACTCCTGGAGTTTTATAAGAATCAAGAAGAACCTTCAATTACAAAACTTGCAAAACTTTATAAAAATGACCCTTTTAAAATACTTTTAAGCACAATTATTTCACTAAGAACAAAGGATGAAGTAACTATTGCATCATCCAAAAAACTATTTTTGGTTGCAGACACTCCAGAAAAAATTGTGTCTTTAAGCACAGATGAGATTGAAAAACTCATTTTTCCAGCCGGATTTTATAAAAAAAAGGCTCTAACAATAAAAAATATATCCCAAAAATTGATAGAAGAATATAATTCCAGGGTGCCTGAATCCATAGATGAGTTGTTAAAGTTCAAAGGTGTTGGAAGAAAAACGGCAACACTCGTTATGATTGAAGGATTTCATAAAAATGAAGTCTGTGTAGATACTCATGTTCATAGAATTTCAAACAGAATCGGGCTTGTTAACACCAAATCCCCTGAAGAAACTGAAACATCCTTAAAAAAAATTGTTCCGGAAAAATATTGGATAAAGCTAAATGAAATATTGGTGGTATACGGGCAAAAAATTTGCAAACCTATAAGTCCGTTATGTTCGACTTGCTTTATTAACAAACATTGTGATAGAATAAATGTAAATAAAATGAGGTAATATTTATGAAACATAATCTTGATGAAATTGATATAGAAATAATCAATCTTATGATTAAAAATGGTCGTATACCATATGCAGACATCGCAAAACATGTAGGGATGAAGTCCCCTTCCGTAATTGAAAGGGTCAAAAAACTCGAAACAGAAGGGGTTATTAAACAGTATTCTACAGAAATCAACTATAAAGTTCTTGGCTATGACATTACAGCTTTTATAGGAATAAGTATTGATAATACACAGCATATAACCGACTTTGAACAATCTCTTACAAACATTTCAAACGACATCGTGGAGTGCCACCATGTTACCGGGGATTTTACAATGATTTTGAAGGTAATTACAAAAAATACCTCTACCCTTTCAAGGCTTATCAAACAACTTCGAAATATGAATGGGGTACAGAAGACAAATACTATTCTTGTGTTTTCTACAATATTAAACAAGAAAAGGCTGGTAGAAGACTTTTTTGAATGAAAGTTTCTGTAATAATCCCTGTTTTTAATAGGATAGCTACATTAAAAAGTGCAATAGAAAGTGTTTTTTTTCAGACTTATAAGGATATAGAAATTATAGTGGTGGATGATGGCTCAGATTTGGATATTAAAAGCCACTTAACTCAATACTTGTCAAGAATAAAACTAATAAAAATCGAAAAAAATTTAGGTGTTAGCATTGCAAGGAATATAGGTATAAAAAAATCAAATGGTGAATTTATTGCATTTCTTGACTCTGATGACATCTGGCTTAATTTTAAAATTGGGTATCAACTTGAAATGTTAAAAAAACACAACAGCCTTGTTTGTCATACAGATGAGTTCTGGTATAAAAAAGGAGAGTTTGTTAACCAGGGACTTAAACATAAAAAATACGGCGGCAAAATCCTGACAAAAATTCTCGACATATGTCGGATAAGCCCTTCATCAGTATTAATCCATAAATCTGTATTTAACAAAACGGGATATTTTAACCCTTATATGAAAGTCTGCGAAGATTATGACCTCTGGCTGAGGATAGCGCTATTTTACGATGTACTTTATCTCGAACAAAAAACTCTTGTAAAACGCTCAATTACTGATGACCAGCTCAGCCTTAATACCCCGAATATGGAAAGCATGAGACTTAAATCCCTGATATCATTTTTGACAAACTACAAAGACCACTTATCCTACAATGAAATAAACGAAATCATGAAAGAAATAAAGAAAAAAGAGAACATATTAAAAAAGTAGTAAATTTTTATTATCAACTAATTATTAAGTAGAGAAATATTATCAAGAAGGATTTGAACCGGGTTAAAGTCAATCTCTTTTTTAGTATAAAAGGAAATTATCTGCTTATAAGGCATACCTGTCATGGCATTATATGAATTAAGGTCATAAATGTATGGTTTTACAAATTTACCTTCAGAGTCTTTAACTATCAATACAAGGGGCTGTTTTTTATTTATCCCCTCTTTAACAATTATGCCAACCTCATCTGAATCAAGCCTTACAACCTTTCCCAATGTATTATTCTTAATAAAATTCAATAATATATCACTTACATTTTTACTGAATTCTGCACCTGCAGACTGTTTAATAATTTCAATAGCCTCTTCCTGGCTCATGGCCTCGCGGTAAGTAGTGTCATTCGTCAATGCATCATAAGCGTCAAGAATTGATGCAATTTTGGCATAAGGTGAAATATTGTTTCCTGATAGTCGCCTTGGGTAGCCCTTACCGTTATATCTTTCATGATGCTCAAGAACTATTCTAAGTACTATCTCGCTCTCACATTTATATTCAGATAGAAATTTATATCCTAAAATCGGGTGCTTCTTTACTTCAGCAAACTCATGCTCGTTAAGCTTACCCTTTTTATTTACTATATCTGTATCTATGAAAAGTTTACCTATATCGTGTAACAGACCACCTTTTGTCATCTCAAGAGTCACTTTTTCATTATAACCTAAATTTTTTGCAGATATGTTTGATAAAAGAGCTACATTTATACTGTGATTGTACAAATATTCTTCATTTTGAGAATATTTGGTAATATTAACAATAAAACCACTATTTTTGACTGAGCTACTATTTATTTTTTCTGTAATAACATCAACTTTTTCAGGATCAAACCTCTGGCTTTTAACACTTTGAAATATCTCTTTTAACTCTGAAAGCAAGACAGGATATATATTTTTAACAAATTCAAGGTCTGAAAGAAAAAGATTTGAAAGACTCTTTTCTGATATTTCATCTTCCTTTGATATTAAAGCAACTGTTTCACTGATATATTCAACCAGAATCTCCTTTACACCATAAGATTTAAGTATCTTTAGCATTTCTTCATTGCTGATGTTACTTGATACTATTTTGGCATTAAGCCACTCTTTGTCACAGCCTACAATCTTCATCCCTTCATTGTAGCCGTCAATAGGGATCTTTTTAAATATTAACTTGTTTTGCATAAATTAATAATAGTATAGAATTGGTTGAATTTCAATTTTTTTATGCTCTTATATTCATATTTTAAACGGGATTTAAACAAAAAAGGTTTGCCTATTAGCCACTTATAAAGGAAAATATGCCATGTTTATTCAAAAAAAAAGTGGAAAAATTGACAATTTCAAGCTTTTATATTTTTAAAGTCCTATAACATATTGATAACAAATAGGAACGAGGGGGGTCGAACCCCTGACCCTTGCGACGTCAACGCAATGCTCTCCCACTGAGCTACGTTCCTGAAAGCTCATAGTATATAAAACATATTTAAAAAAAACTCAAGTTTTACTTTACATTATTTTTGATTATTATAAAATATCGATGTTAATTGGGGGAATTATGAGTAGTTTTGATTACAAAGCATTTTACTACGATCAAAACCCAATGCATATAGAACGGGCTCAAAAAGTAGCTGACTCAATAAAATTGTCATGTAACATTGACAAAAATCACGTTATTGCTGACTTTGGCTGTGGTACGGGGCTTTTGGGACTCCAGTTTGCACCTTTAGTCAGGCAGGTTGATATGATTGACAACTCTCCCAAAATGCTCCAGGTCTTAGACGACAAAATCAAAAAGTTAGATTTAAAAAATGTAAATACTGTCTTTCTTGACCTTGATTCATGTTCCAACTTGCCCTTATCAAAGTATGACATAATTATGACACTTATGACTTTTCACCATATAAAAGATATAAAAAAGGCTATTTTTCAGCTTTCCCAGATGCTTAAAAAAGATGGAAAATTGGTAATTTGTGATCTTGATGAAGAAGATGGCTCATACCATAGCGATGGCAACACCATCCATAATGGAATTAATCAGGAAATATTAAAAAATTATGCAATTTATAGCAAATTAAACTTTATTACTTCAAAAATTCCATATATAATTAAAAAAGAAATAGATGGGAATAATAAAAGTTACCCAGTATTTATGCATATTTATGGTAAATAGCACTTGCTGTTTATAAATTTATTAATCAGGGGGTATAACCTATGAAGCAAAAACTTATGTTTTTAACTGTTTTTATGATGGTTTTGATTATGGTAGCAAGCAGCTTTGCTGCAAACACAAGAGATGGCAGAAGAAAATTCAAAAAATATTGTTATAAGGAGTGCCACAGAGGAAATATTGATGGTGTAAAAGTTATTACGCCAAACTCATATACAGGTGGCCAGTGGCTTGAAATGTTTAAAAATAATAGGGCTACACTAAAAAGATATCACAAAAATAATGAGCTTGATAAAATTGATTTAAGTGAGAAAGTATACGAAAATATAAGAGAATATCTGAAAGACCACGGGCTTGATTCTGATACCCCGGAAACATGCGGCTAAAAAAGGTGGCTTAAGCCACCTTTTATTTTATAATAATTGTTACTTCACCCTTAATTTCATCAAGCTGTTCAAAGCTTTTGTTTGGATTTAAAAAACTGTCCTCTATTTGTGGCAGATATTTATAAGCAATTTTCAAGTAATTAGTTTTTTCAGCTACTTTTAAACTGAATTTTCTTACACCAAGATTTTTTACATTGCCAAAACTTTTATACATATTGACTTTGCCTGTATTATCTTCAATCTCAAGCTCAGCTAAACCAAACATCATCCCTGAAACATTTTTTATACTGATATCAACATACCCACCATCTTTAACGCCGTAATAAAATTTTATACCGTTGCCGGAGGCAGCATGTGGATAAGTGTTTCTTAAAGATTTAGAACTCTCGTAGCCGAAATTGAAGGCACAAGACATTATTACAGTAATTAAGGTAAAAAATATAAATAATTTAAATATTTTCATATATTAAATATTTCCTTCTCAGCGTCATAAACTTCCTTAAACATCCCTTTTATATCTTCAAAAACAGCCTCATCAAGGCCAATTGCTTCAATATATTTGGAAAACTCTTCATTACAACTTCCTATTCCAATACCAAAACATTTTAACAGATTATTGGACAAAAATAACACATTTGCCAGAGATTTGCTGGCAGAGTTTTCAGGGCTGTGATGATTCAGAACAACATCGCTGTAAATCTCTGGCATCTTCCAGAATTTCATAAGCTCTGCCCCGACCTGCGCATGATTAATGCCAAGTCTTTCATTTTCAAGGGCACAAAGATCGATATTTTCATTAAATGCATCCTGAAGAATAAGTTCATAATTTTCAAGATTCATTTTCATTACCGAAACACCTATGTCATGAATAAGCCCAAGCAAAAATGCCTCTTCCACAAGTTTTTTATCAACTCTTAGCATCAAAAGTCTCGACATGACTGCTGTGCCAACCGAATGCTCCCAGAGCTTCTGATCGACAATACCAACTCTCCCCTTTAAAAATAATGATTTTGTTGACACGGAGATAACCAGATTTTTTATGGCTTTCACACCTAAAAATGACATAGCCTGTGTAAGGTTTACTATCTTGTTTTTTGGGGAATAAAAGGCCGAATTGGCCAGTTTTAATATAGCAACAGTTATATTTGCATCCTTTGATATTATTCTTACAAGCTCAGCAAAACTGAAATCCGGGTCTTCAAGCAAATCTAACACCATTTTGGCAATCTGAGGCATAGGGGGCAATTCTTTAATATTATCGTATAAAATAGAACTCATTAATTGTCCTTATTTTCAGTTTTTTTTATATCGGTCAATTCATCAATTGAATCTTGGTCAGAAGCTGTTTTATCTGTAATATCTTCTATGCCACTGGCAGCTTTGCTCTCTTCTGCAATTACTTCACCATTAACCACCTCTGTATCCTCTTCGACGTCGTCAATATCGCCCTTTTGAGCTTTTAGCTCTCCAATAGCAAACTCCAGCTCTTTAATTTTATCTTCCAACAAATTAATACTTTCAAAGTCGAGATTTAAATTTTCAGGAAAAATTTCCCCTTCTTTACTCATCTGATAAACTTTCAGACCAAGGTTTTTCAGTTTTTCATCAATTTTCTTTTTTGTCGATGCCACTTCAATTTTAAGTTTACTTATCTTTGTAAGCCTTACAAGCTCTTCTTTACCTTTGTTAAACTTATCTTTAATCCACTCAATATTTTTGTCCCTATCCATAAGTCCTCCTATTTACCTAAAATTGAATCTATTTTAATCTTTTGCAAGTATATAAAAAACAATAGCAACAGGTTTATACCAAAAGACAAAAGAAAAAACCAAAACCATGAGCCGCCCTTTTCTTTTTTACTCCCCTCAACACTCGATTTAAAAAATTCCTGGAAATCCGAATCTTTTAACTTCATCCATGGTTTGAAATTTGTTTTGACAAAATCCACAGACAAATACTTACCTTCCAATATCCCTCTTTTTATATCATCAAAACTTAACCCAGGAAACACAATCCCGTTTAATGTTTTTACCTCAAATTGCTCAGACTTTGATTTTAGATCAAATTCTTCTGAACAGGAAGGACATGAAAATTTCTTTTTATCCTTTGTAAAAAAATCAACACCACATTTTGAACAAATAACTTTCATCTGTGACCCCCTATCAACTACATCCATCTCTTAAATAAAGAGTGCTCTACATTTATTATATCAAATATTTTTCCAACTATAAAGTCAATTAACCCATTTATATTTTCAGGGCTATGATAAAAAGCAGGCGCAGCCGGAAAAATTATTGCTCCACAATTAGATAACTTTAACAAATTTTCAAGATGAATACTGTTTAAAGGTGCCTCTCTAAACAAAATTACAAGTTTTCTCCTTTCTTTTAATGCTACATCAGCGGCCCTTTCAATAAGGTTTGAACTAACCCCGGAGGCTACACGACCTACAAAACCCATCGATGCCGGAGCAACAATGTATGAGTCAATATTAAAACTACCACTTGACACCGGAGCTGCAAAATCCCTGTAATCCAAAAAATGTATATTGGACTTATTAAAATATTTATCTTTTATGCTTATCAGGTCATTTTCACGAAGCTCAAGCCTGGCATTTGTAAAAGCATCAGGAGTAATACTAATATAAATTTCATGCTCATTATTTTTCTGCAACTCATCCACAAGCCTTAAACCATACAAAAAACCGCTTGCGCCGGTAATCCCTACAAAAAATCTTCTCATTGGACCCCTTTAAAAAATAATGTCCAGAAGCGTAAACATGAATACAGTAAGACTAATGTAGGCATTTAGGTTAAAAAAGGCAATATTTACCCTGGACAAATCATCACTTTTTATAAGTCTATGCTGGTAAAACATAAAAGCACCACAAATAAGTATTCCAAATAAATAAATCAAACCAAAATTAAAATATTTATAAAGGTACAAAAATATAAAAAATGCTAACATATGAAAAATCCTTGATAGCACCAGAGAATTTCTTACACCAAAATATCTGGGAATTGAATGGAGATTTTCCTTTCTGTCAAAATCAATATCCTGCAAAGCATAAATTATATCAAAACCGGCAACCCAAAATAATACGGCAAGCCCCATCAAAACTATACCTGTATTAATATCACCCCGTATAGCAACCCATGCACCAATTGGAGCAAGACCAAGTGCTACTCCAAGTACAATATGGCAAAGAGCAGTAAATCTTTTTGTATAAGAATATAAAATAAATATTACCAGGGGTATCGGTGATAAAATAAAACAAAGCTTGTTAAGCATAAGAGTGGCAAATTCATAAACCACAAAACTAATTATTATATAAAAAATTGCCTCATTTTTTTTTATTTTGCCCGCGGGAATCTCCCTATTGGCCGTTCTTGGATTTCTCTTATCTATTTCAGCATCAATTACCCTGTTTAACCCCATTGCTCCCGTTCTTGCACCAACCATTGCCACTATTATCCAGAGTATTTTATTAAATTCAGGTATACCGTTTGCGGCAATTATTGCCCCTGTAAATGCAAAAGGGAGAGCAAATATTGAGTGTTCGATTTTTATCATTTTTAAAAAATCTACAAACTTATTCATATCAACTCTCAAAAATTAATCTGGCGATTGCTTTAGCAAAGTCATCTCTGTCATTAAGGCTTGCAGTTCTAACAACATTAATCCCCATCTCTCTGGCATTTTTTATATACTGTTCATCAAGCTCAATCAATGTTTCAATATGGTCTGAAACAAATGAAATAGGCACAACCACTACAGGTCGCTTTTCACCCTTCAGGCCATACAACGTCGTATCAGTAGGCGGTTCAAGCCACTTCATAGGCCCGGTTTTGCTCTGAAATGCAAGTATTTTCTTGTATGGATTTATTTTTGATACTAAATAGTCAATCTGTTCATTAAGCTGCTCTAAATACAAATCCCCTTTTTGGAGAGTATATTCAGGAAGGGAATGGGCAGAGAAAAACAAAATGGACTCTTCGGCCTTTGCCCCAATAGATAACAATGATTCGTTAATAGATTTAATAATACATTCATTGTAATCGACGTTTAGATGCCAGAAAGGAATAATCTTTACAGGCAATTTAGGCGGATTGACAAATGTTTGAGCATAAAATCTCTTAAAACATACTCCACTTGTAGTGTACGAATACTGAGGATAAAGAGTCATAACAGTAACTCTATCATAATCCTTTTTCAAGAGACTGCTGTAAGTGTCCTCAATGTATGGCTTATAGTAAGTCATTCCAAATATTACATCAAGCTCAGAGCTATACTCTTGCCTGTAAAATTCTTTTACTTTTTCAAAAAGCCTTTTTGCTATAGGAAGTTGAGGTGAAAAACCTCCCATTTTTTCATATTCATGAGCAACTTTTTTGCTTCTTTTGGCTGCAATAATTTTTGCAATCCTGCTCTGCAAAAAGCTACCAATTTTAAAATCAATAATATCTCTGTCTGTAAAAAGATTGTAGAGGAAAGGCTCGATAGCTTCAATGCTGTCTGGCCCCCCCATATACATCACATATACAGCATCAGCCATTAAATTTCCTTAGAGTGAACATAGTCAACCAAAAATTTAACATTATCTACAGGAGTTTCCGGTAATATTCCATGACCCAAGTTAAATATATGCCCTTTAACATTTTTGGTCTTTTCAAAGATTAAATCTATCTCATCTTTTAATGTTTTCTTGTCTGTAAACAGCATTACCGGATCAAGATTACCCTGAAGAACAAATTTATTATCAAGATTTTTTGCGGCAGTATCCAGGTCAATTTTCCAATCAACACCAATCCCCGAACAGTCAAGCTCCTTTATTTTGTTGTAAAATGTAGCAGAGTCCTTTGCAAAATAAATAACATATGCACCATTTAATGAATCAATAATTTTCTTAACATATGGATATATAAGCTCGCTGTAATCTTTAGGAGAAACAATGCCTGCCCACGTATCAAAAACCTGAACAATTTTACACCCGTTATCTATTTGAGATTGGAGATATTTAATAGTAGAATCCGTTATTTTATCCATAAGTTTAAGGTAAGCCTGCCTCTCGGTATGCATCATAGCTTTTATATTTACAAAATTCTTGGAACCGCCGCCTTCAACCATATAACATGCAAGTGTAAATGGAGCGCCAGAAAAGCCAATCAAAGGAACATTTAACTCTTTAACAAGCAGTTTGACAGTTTCAATAACAAAAGGTACATCATCTTCAGGGTCAATTACTCTCAAATTCTCAACATCACTTAATGTCCTCACAGGATTGCTTATCAATGGAGCCGGGTTAAAATCAAGTTTTACCCCCATAGGCTCAACCGGTATAAGGATATCGGAAAACAATATAGCAGCATCAACCCCAAGAATATCTATAGGTTGCAATGTTACTTCACATGCAAGTTCAGGCGTTTTGCAAAGCTCCAAAAAAGTAACCTTTTTCCTTACGGCCATATATTCAGGCATATATCTTCCCGCCTGTCTCATTAGCCACACGGGTTTTCTGCTTACCTTTTTACCATCAAGTACATCAAGAATTAAACTGTTAAATTCCATATTATTCTCCTATTTATTTAATAAAATATTATGAAATATACTCAGAATAAATTAAAAACTCAAGTAATAAAGCTTGGAAAATCAACAATTAATCGGGTAGCTTTTCGTAGATTAACAACTTAAAAGTTTAAGAGTTTGTTGTCAGGATTACTTTCTATTAACCAAAAAATTATGATGCAAATATAGAAATCAATGATTATTTTTATCAGTAAGAATTTTTATTGCCATCCCCTCTACTATGGCAATGCCTACTTTCTTTAACGCACTGTTTAAAATCCTCTGAAATGTGCTCTGAGAAATCCCCATTTTTTCAGCCCCAGCTATCTGCTCCAAACCTTCCACATATTTCAGTCTTATCGCCTCTATCTCGTCAGCGGCAAGCTCAACCTCTTTTAACTCACTGAGCGGAATCCCCTGAGGTTTAAAATAATGCCCCTCAACGCAACAATTAATTTTTCTCTGTTTTTTTGGCCTACCCATAACAGCATAATAACATTAATTTTTTAAAAATCAACAAAAAAATATACCAAAAAAGTATAGTTTTCGAAATTCAACATAATTGAACAACTCTTCAAACCTTTTGCTTGCAAGTATCAAAAAAAAGTTCCATAATGTTTGTTCAAAAACAAATTTTCCGGAGGCAATATGGGGCTTCGAGATTTTATTAAAGAGCAAGTAAAAAAAGTTACGACTATTAGAAAAAAAAGCGACATAAAAGAAAATTTATGGACAAAATGCCCTTCATGTGGTGAAATCAGCTACAAAGCAGATATAGAAAAAAATTTCCATACATGCCCTGCATGTGAATATCACTTTAAAACAAGCGGGATACAAAAAATAAACTTCATTATTGACAATGGCAGTTTCATTGAACTTGATGCCAATATAACCTCCCTTGACCCTTTAAAATTCAAGGATACCAAAAAATACCCTGACAGAATAAAGGACGCAATAAAAAAGACCGGGTATAAAGATGCTTTCATTTCCGGTGTTGCTTCGGTAAATGGGAAAAACATCCATATTGGAGCATTTGAATTTTCTTTCCTGGGCGGAAGTATGGGCAGTGTAGTAGGTGAAAAAATCACAAGACTCATAGAATCAGCCATTGTCAACAAAAACCATGTAATAACAATAAGCTGCTCAGGCGGAGCAAGAATGCAGGAAAGTATATTATCATTGATGCAAATGGCTAAAACTTCTGCCGCACTGAAAAAACTTGCAAAGTCCGGGCTTGCTCATATTTCAGTACTAACTGACCCCACTACGGGAGGCGTAACTGCGAGTTTTGCAATGTTGGGAGATGTAATTATTGCTGAGCCAAATGCACTGATAGGCTTTGCAGGCCCGAGGGTAATAGAGCAAACAATCAGGCAAAAACTACCGGAAGGGTTCCAAAAATCCGAATTTTTATTGGAACATGGAATGGTTGACGCGGTATTGCATAGAAAAGAGTGGAAGCCTTTTATCAGTAAATTATTAGATTTTTTTGGCTAAATGCTAACTAAGTTTGAAACTTATTACAATAAAGGTGAGTTTGGAAGTATTGAACTCACTTTAAACAGAATAGATGAAGCTCTGAAATATATAAATTTTGATGAAAAAAAGTTAGGAAAAATCATTCATATCGCTGGCACAAACGGTAAAGGTTCCACTGCATACTTTATTCATCAAGCAGCTTTAAAAAATGGTTATAAATCGGTCTTGTACACTTCCCCTCATATTGAACGCATAAATGAAAGGATAGTTCTAAATAATATGCCTGTAAATATTGAGCTTTTTGATAATTGCTTTGAAAATCTGAAACCTGTTATCGAAAAATTTCATCTAACATTTTTCGAAGGGCTTACATTGACTGCATTTCAGATATTTCAAAAATTTAGCCCCGATATAAGTGTAATAGAAACAGGCCTGGGTGGGACATTTGATGCAACAAATGTATTAAACAATAAAATACCTGTAATCACTACAATATCTCAAGACCACTCAAACTACCTTGGCAAATCAATTTATAAAATAGTAGATGAAAAAATGAATATTATAAAAAACAACAAAAATGTTTATATTGGCAAGAATCAAAAATTTATAATTGATTATATCAGGGAAAAACACAGCGAAAAAAATCTATTTTTTATCTATGACACAGATATTTCAAATAATTTACCCGCACCTTACAATTACAATCTTGAACTGGCTGGCACAGTAGCCAAAAATGAGCTTGGCATAAAAATCAACCCTCATGAAAAATATGAACTGCCGCCTTGCAGAATGGAAAAAATTGGAAGATTTATCCTGGATGGAGCACATAACCCAAATGGAATCATAAACTTAATAAAAAATATCAAAAAAGTAGACACCGCAATAATTTCATCGACAAAAGACAGAAATATATCAAAATCCATACATATATTAAGTCAAAAAATAAAAAACATAATAGTTTGTGAAATACCTGACAATGAAAGAAGCATAGATATTGACACACTTTTGCTGGAAAATGTAATAAAGATAAAAGATCCTATAAATGCCGTTTATAAATCACTTGAGTTAAGTGATAAAAATGATATACTGATTTGCGGTTCACTTTACCTTTGCGGTTTTTTAAGAAAAAAAATAAGGGAAAATTTTGTTTAAAAATATACTTTTTATAATTCTTTTAACTGCATCTGTATGTTTTGCGGAGAAAGTAAATCTTGAAGCTGACAGAATAACATCAATCGACAATAATACTGTTTTTGCTGAAGGTAACGTCCTTATAACCTATAAAAACATAATCATGGTTGCCGACAATGTAACATACTATAAAGATCAAAACCTCACGGAAGCAGAAGGTAATGTGGTATTTCAGGATGACCAGAACTATCTTACAGCAGAATATTTAAAAATAAACCTTACCACAAAAAAAGGGTCCATCAAAAATGGAAAAGGCTTTTATGCCCCTCACACATACTTTTCTGCTGAATCCATTGAAAAGACAGGTGAAAATAATTTTGTACTTTCCAATGCAAACATTACTTCTTGCAATCAGGAGAAGCCTGATTGGCATTTTCACTCAAGAATCGCCAGGATAGATTACGGTGAATATTTCAAATCAAAACATACAACCTTCAACATTGCCGACATACCAGTTCTATATACACCTTATTTTGTCTGGCCAATAAAAAAGAAAAGAGAAAGTGGCTTTTTGGTGCCTGAAATTGGATTCAAAACTGATGCCGGTCTGTTTATAACACCCAAATATTTTTCAAATCTTGGGGTTAATAAGGATATTACTGCCGGTATAAATTATTTTACGATGAAAGGTCCGATGCTAAATACTGAATTTCGATATGCGAAATCATCCAGAGAATCAGTTTATCTTTATGGAGAATTTATTGATGACCAAAATTCAAAGTCAAACAAAAACAACCGATATAGAATTGTCAATAAGTCAAATTTGTTTATCCTTGAAAACCTTGAGCTAAAATTTAATACCGATTATGTAAGTGACTTTAAGTACAAAGAAGATTTTGACGATTTTGCCCCAAAAAACGATATAATAGAGCTAAATAGTGATGAAAACTATTCTGTAAATGAAATAAGACTTAATTACAGACTGAAATATTCTGATATATCATTAAGATATCTTGACAACATGCACTATTATATAAACTCGACTGGCTACACAAAAAATCATATTATTAGAAAACCAAATCTGATATTTGAAAAGTACGGTCTTAATTTTTACGGTATAAAATTTGACTACTTTGCCGACTATAACAAAGTGCTATACACCAATTATAGTTATAATATCTTCGGTTCAGAATCAGGAAAAAGTACCGGATATGACAGATATTTTGTAAAATTAAAAATCTACAAACCATACAATCTAAAAATAGCTACTTTGACACCTTACTATATTCAAAGCACAACCTATTGGAATAATTTTGAAAATTTATCAATTTCAGATAACAGGGACTTTGAATCAGAATTTTTAAATATTGATTACAGCAAAGATAACATCAAGCGTTACATTTATACTTATGGAGCAAAGTTATATTTCAATGAAATTTATAAGGACTATAGTTCATTCAGACATTCCATTTTCAACTCTTTTGAATACAAATTTACTCCTTACCTATATCAGTCAAAGCTTCCCAATTTTATTGATAACGATATAATTGATGAAGAAAACTATTACAGCTACACCATGACAAATTTTATTAAAAATAAAAACTGGAATTTGAAAATTGAGATTTCAGAAAAATATAACATAGTCAAGGAAGAAGAGAGATTTGAGCCTTTGCTTCTTACAAGTTTGTTCAACTATCGGGATATAGCTGATATAGTTTTTGAAACAAACTATAATTTTTATACTGACAAATCTACATATTTGAAAAATAGTTATAATATCAATTTTAAAAATCTTGGAATACATACGGAATATATATTCGATAACACAATTACCGATTACAATACAACATTTAAATATGGTTTAAGCTACAATGCCGAAAATTTTGAAGTAGATTTATATCAAAAATTTGCATCCTATGAAAAAAGCGTAAAATTTACCGGGCTAAAAAAACAGGAACTATCGGTTAAGTGGCTTTACAAATCGGATTGCTGGAATGCAGGACTTTTGCTAAAAGAAAATTATTATGATATAGTAGAAAAAAATTCTATCAACAAAGGCACAGCAAGAACAGTTTATCTTCTGGTAGAATTTAAAGGTCTTGGTAAGACCGAAAGAAAAATATTGGAAACAAAATGAAAAATATTCTTATAACAGGTGTGCTTGGACATTTGGGCTCCAAATTTGCGAAACTTCTTCTTGATAATTTCCCTATGTACAATATTGTTGGAATCGATAATGAAGCAGATTCTAAGTATATCGATAACAAAGAGATTTTTAATAATTATAACAATTTTGACTATATAAAAGGGGATATTGGTAATTCAAGACTGCTTGCCAATATTCTTACCGAAAAGAAAACTGCTCTTACTAATTTAAATAGCGAAAAGGGGATAGATTTTATTTTTAATTTTGCATTCAATAGTATGGTGTTAAATAAAGATAACCTCGCAATAGCTTATATCAAAGATAATTTCGCCGGAGCATTGAATATTGCTATTGAAGCTATAAAACACTGGGGGAAGGATTTTTCTGATAAAAGATTGGTTTACATAAGCTCCATGGATGTTTATAGGTTTACTGATGCAGAAAATTGTTATACGGAAGAAGATTTTCCAAATACCCAATCGATAGGAGGAAATATTAAATTATCTGTAGAATCATTGCTAAAATCCTTAAACGAAAATTTCGGTTTACCTGTCACAATAATTCGCATCCCTTTTCTTGTAGGACAATCAAAAGGTATCTACCCTGTTCTTCCAGATATCTTTTATAAACTAAAATATGAAAATCAGGTAAGAATCGATCTTAATCCTGAAACAGTTATCAATATCGGGTATATTGAAGATATGCTTATTGCTATTGAAAGTACGATAAAGGATAAACTCCCTTTTTGTGTTTACAATGCCGCTGGTCATAATGTAAGTATAAAAAAAATAGTTGACACATTCTGCAGTTTTGTGAAGACTAACAAACCTGAGGTTATATACGGCAATGAAAAAAAACTTCACTTATGCGTAAAGGGTGATAAAATATACAACAGTTTACAATGGAAGCACTACACAGATTTTGAAACTTTTATGGAAAAGGTTGCAGATGAAATATAGCTTAATTGTGATTTTCCTTGTCATCTTTGCCTATTCCGGTTTTTCATACACTGTTAAAGGCAGTGGTAAGGCCGTTATAGTAAATGATGATCTTAAATCAGCTGAAAATCAGGCAAAAAATGCTGCCCTGATAGACGCAATTTATAACTATTTTTCAAATGCCCACCCCGAACAAAACACACCTGACATAAATGAAGAATTTTTTAAATTTGTACAGAAATATCGCATTTTAAACAGATATGTCAAAGACTTTACTGTATTTTACGACATAGAAGCAGAAATTGATGATGTAGCGGTAACTGATGCCAAATATTTTATAAATAAAATTACTCACTCTGTAGTTTATCTTATAGAAAACGAACAAATTGATGCTGAAATAAAAAACAAACTTAAAAAAATACTTAACGAGTATCTCATAAGTTACAATTTCTCCCTGCAATACCAGGAAGATTTCGAAATTATTACTCCGGAAAATTTCAGTTTTGAAGATAAACTTGCTAATTTTGGAAACAATAAAGCAAAATATCTATTTATCATAAGTATCACACCTAATATTACCCAGCTTGATAGCCAGTATTTATGTAAACTTACTACTCAGTTAAAAATATATTCAAAAAAAGAGTCGCTCCCTCTTATCAAGGCAGAGACTTCATCTTTAGGGGTTAGTGAAAGTGAAGCTATTGAAATTGCCTTTAAAAAAGCGACAGAAAATATATTGAAATATGTGACATCAAATTTAATAAAATTTGAAGAAATCAAGTCTGAAAATATAAACTATAACGTAACCTTTTTAAACTTTGGAAACTTTTCCAACTTAAACAAAATCCTTAATTTCCTCAAAAACAAGGGATTTATTGAAAGCTTTACGTTAAAAGCCTACTCAAGAAATCAGGCTGCTTTTGATATATCTTCAAAGTTTTCACCGGAAAAGCTGTCAGAAAAGATTGTTACATATGACAATAAAGTTCAGATAGAAACAGAAAATGGAGACTTGATCATTACCTTCTTGTAAATTTAAAAAATATGTATGGTATAATTTGACGATGATTAATGAAATTTTAAGTTTTGTAAAACCCAAACGAAAAGTTCTTATCCTTACGCATAATAACCCTGACCCTGATACTCTTGGTGCGGCTACGGGGATAAAAAATATTCTAAGCAAAATACTAAAAAAAAGATGTACTATTGCATATGACGGCGTTATTGGAAGGGCAGAAAACAGGGAGATGGTAAAACAATGCAAAATAGAGCTCCACAGCTCCAGAAAACTGACATTTTCACGATATGACTGTATTATTCTTGTGGATACCCAGCCAACAGCCGGTAATGTTTATATCCCTGACAATTTCTTCCCTGATATAGTAATAGATCACCATAATTTCAGATTGCAAACCAAAAAGGCTAAAATATACGATGTAAGACCCAAGTATGGCAGTACAAGTACAATTATTGGAGAATACCATAAGATAATAGGGCTGGAACTTGATAAACTAACAGCCACGGCTCTTTATTACGGGATAAAAACTGACACCATAGGATATGGCAGAAGTAATAGCAAAACCGATCTTGAAATGATGGGGTATATTCTACCTTTTATTAATCTCAATAAACTTGCAAAAATAGAAACCCCTGATTTGCCAAGATATCATTTCAAAAATATAAAAAAAGCAATAGAAAACTCAGTAGTAATTGAAGATTTGATATTTTGTAACCTTGATGAGGTAAGAAATACAGATCTCATAGCCGAAACAGCTGATGCCCTTCTAAAAATAAGGGATATAAAGTGGACGTTTGTTATTGGCAGAGTTGACAATATGGCTTACTTTTCCCTCAGGTGTAAATCCAATAAAAAGAAGGTTGGTAGTATTGCCCTTGCAATTGTAAAAAATATTGGGACAGGTGGCGGCCACATGAAATCTGCTGGCGGTCAAATTCCCATTAATGGTCGTACATATTCAGAAATATGTGATATAATAAAAAAGAGGTTACTTAAGAGAATAGGTATCAAAAATCCCGAAGAAAAATCTATTTGACAAATGGGTTTTTGATATTTATAATATTTCTAAATTAAGGAGGTTACTATGAAGTATATTTGCACAATTTGTGGTTACATTTATGACCCAGCTGCGGGTGATCCTGATAACGGAGTTAATCCAGGGACTGCATGGGAGGACGTTCCATCAGACTGGCTTTGCCCTGAATGTGGAGCTCCAAAAGAAAGCTTTGAAGAATATGAAGGGTAATTAAAGACCACCCTTAGGGGTGGTTTTTTAGTATGGAGGTTTTGGATGAATGCAGTAAAAATTAAGAAAGACATTTACTGGGTTGGGGTAAAAGACCCTAATCTTGAAGTTTTTGACATAGTCATACCCACAGAACATGGAACTACATATAACAGCTACCTTGTTATCGGGAAAGAAAAAAAGGCTCTTATAGAAGCAAATAAAATGATATTTGCCGATGACTATGTAAATACAATTAATGAAATATGCCCTATTAAAGAAATTGACTATATTATACTAAACCATAACGAGCCAGATCATTCAGGAGCTTTACCTAAAATTTTGGAAATTAATCCTGACATTGAGGTAATCTACTCAAAAACCGGCAAAAATTTTGTACAGAATATTGTCAATAAAGAATTTAATGGTCGAGCTGTAGGCGACACGGATATTATAGACTTAGGTGGTAAAACTTTAAGGTTTTTCCATACACCATTTCTACACTGGCCTGACACAATGTTTACTTATCTTGTGGAAGATGAGATTTTGTTTCCATGCGACTTCCTTGGAGCACATTATTGCCCATCTAAAGGTATTTTTAATGATGAGATTGAAGAAAAAGAAGATATCAGAGAAGCATTTAAATTCTACTACTTTTCAATAATGAGACCTTACAAAGAGCACATTCTAAATGCATTTAAAAAAATTGAAACTATCAATATAAAAATGGTTTGCCCTTCACATGGTCCTATTTTAAGGGAAAATATCGACTTTTACATAGACTTTTATAAAAAACAGGCAAACAGATATTACCTAAATAATCCAGATAGGCAGATAACCGTTGTCTATGCAACTGCTTACGGTAACACCAAAATGCTTGCTGAACAAATAAAAAAAGGAGCTGAGGAAACCGGTTTAATAGTAAAAATGTTTGACGCAGCTGAGGCCAATGTGTCTGATATAATTGATGAAATTGAACTTTCACATGGACTTGTAATGGGTACGGCTACAATCAATGCAAAGGCACCGAAGCCAATCTTCAATATTTTTGCCCAGCTTGTTGCCCTTAACGTTTCAAACAGAAAAGCAGGAGCTTTTGGCTCATATGGATGGAGTGGCGAGGGGGTAAAAATGTGTGAAGATATTTTAAAAACAATGCGCATGAAGCTTCCGCTTGAATCCCTGAGGGTGCAGATGACTCCAAGTAATGATGAATTAAAGAAAGCATATGACTGGGGAAGAGAATTTGCCTTATCTGTTCTGGAAGGCAATTAAAATTTAATCTGGGGGATAAGTTTATCCCCCTTTTTTTAATTATTCAATCTTTTATTGTAATTTTTCTTTCTATAAAATAATATTATTAAAAGCCCTATATTGAGAGGATATCATGCTTAAGAAAATCTATAATATAATATTTCTATTTTTTTTCATAACAGGGTGTTTTACAGGTCATAATTCTGAAATCAAAATAAGCGGTCGTATTGAAGCAGATGAAATAAATCTTTCATTTAAAATGCCCGGAAAAATTGAAAAAATTTATTTTGATGAAGGTGATTTTGTTAGACAGGGTCAGGTGATTGCAAAGCTTTCCGTTAAAGACATAGAGTCGAAAATAAGGCAGGCAGAATTTGAAGAGAAATCATCAACCAATCTAATTAAAATAAAGCAAGCAAATATTTCTTCTCTCAAAAGTAAATTAAAACAGCTTGAAATAAAAAAAGAAATAACCGAAAAAAACATTATGGCCCAAATAAATATTGCAGCAAATAACCTTAACAATGCCTCAACCAAACTTCAAATTGATAAAAATAACCATGAAAAATTACTGGCAACATTTATAAAAACTGAAAATGACTTTAATAGATACAAATCGCTTTTCAAAGAAAAGGCAATTTCCAAAAACAAATTTGAAGAAATGAAATCTTTTTATATTTCAGTTAAAAGCGATTATGACAGTGCAAGAAAAATGGTCTTGATATCTGAAAAAGAGATGCAAAATGCACAAAACGCTTATAATATTGCCCTTGAAAACAGAAAAGAGATAGCCCTTATTGCCGAGGAAATTAATTCATTAAAAGAAAATATAAAAATCGCTGAGCAGGACCTTGAAATTGCTAAGAATAACTCTCTGAAAATAAAAGAATTTATTGCCGAGCTTAAAACACATTTAGACGATTCATTTATCTATTCTTCTGCGGACATACTTGTACTTCGCAAATTTGCCCAAACAGGTGAAGTCGTTGCTTCAGGGCAGCCGGTATTTACTGCATATGAGCCTTCAAAAATATATTTTAGGGGTTATCTGCCTGAGCCTTATCTTGGAAGGGTAAATATTGGAACAAAGGGTAAAATTCTTACCGACAGTTTCAACGATAAATTTTTTAACGGGGAAATTATTTATATAAGCAATAAATCTGAATTCACTCCAAAAGAGGTACAAACACAGGGTGAGCGAGTAAAGCAGGTATTTTTGATTAAGGTTAAGGCTGATGACAATGAAAATATACTAAAGCCTGGAATGCCTGCAGATTTTATAATCAATTTCAATGAATATAATTGAAATCAACAATATTGTTAAAAAATATAAGAAAAGGGTCGCATTAAACAATGTCTCATTAGAGATAAAGGAAAAAACTCTAACCTGTATCGTTGGCCCTGATGGTGCTGGCAAATCCACACTTCTTAAAATAATGGCGGGCGTTTTGAAATTTGACTCAGGTAAAATGAAAATTTTTAATTATGAAATGAAAAAACTCTCCTATTTTGAAGAGCTAAAAGATAAAATAGCTTTTATGCCCCAGGGGCTTGGTTTAAACCTTTATCAGAGATTAAGTATTGAGGAAAATGTTGATTTTTTCGCTGAACTTCATGAAGTTGACCCAAAAATAAGAAATGAAAGAAAATATGAACTTTTAAATGCAACAGGACTTTACAAATTCAAAGACAGACAGGTCAACAAATTGTCAGGTGGAATGAAACAGAAACTTGGCATCTGCTGCTCACTTGTCCATTCACCAAAGGTCATCATACTTGATGAGCCAACAACCGGTGTCGACCCCATTTCAAGAAGGGAATTATACCGGCTTATTCATAAATTTATTTCTGAAGAAGGTGTTACCGCAATTGTCTCGACCTCATACATGGATGAAGCAGAACGAGGAGATTCAGTCTATATTATGCATGAAGGGAAAATAATTTACGATGATATTAGCAGCATTGATGAAGATGAAGTATATTATGAATATAACAAACCTGACTTTATTGAATTTTATAATAATCTCGATGAAAACAATCACAAGTTTGTTATACTTGGAAGAAATTTTGTAAAATTTGCCCCCAAAAAGCCATACCCGGAAGATTTCAAAAAATTTAAGTTTGGTATCGAAGAGAATGCACTAAAAACCATTGGCACCCGAAAACTAAACCTTCAAATTAAACCTGCAAAAAGTATAGGGGATAAAATCCTTGAATTGAAAAATGTCACAAAAAAATTTGGCAACTTTTTTGCAGTTAAAAACGTATCTTTCGATGTAAACAAAGGAGAAATAATCGGACTTCTTGGCCCAAACGGTGCGGGGAAGACAACGTTGATGAAAATTCTGCTTGGTCTTTATACTCCAAGCAGCGGAAGTTATAATTTTTTCATTGGGGATAATCTGTTAAAAGAGAAAATAGGCTATATGTCCCAAAAATTTTCCCTATACAGTGATTTGACAGTTAAAGAAAACCTTGTACTTAATGGAACTTTGAGAAAAATAAAAGGGAGCACCCTAAAAAATAAAATTGAAGAGCTTTACTATCTTGGAAACCTTGAAAATTATAAAGCTGAAATAGTCGAAAAATTGCCACTTGGAATTAAACAACGACTTGCCCTTATGTGTGCCGTTATACATGAGCCTATGCTTGTTTTTCTTGATGAACCCACATCGGGGGTTGACATAAGTGAAAGGGACGTTTTCTGGCAAATTATAAGGTATTTTTCCAACAACAAGAATACTACATTTATTGTTTCAACCCATTTTATGACAGAAGCAGACTTTTGTGACAAAATCTGTCTGATGAATAACGGAGAAATTGCTGAATTTGACTCGCCTGAAGCTTTAAGAGAAAAATTTAGAGCAAAATTTGGTACCCCCTATTCCACGCAGACAAAGACTCCTTACTCTCTGGAAGAAAAGATAAAAAATATGGGATTTAAAACGGATATATTTGGTACAAAAGTTAAAGTCTATACAAAAGACATCTCTCTGCTTGATACTCTAAACCTTAACTTTAAAGAAGAAATAATTACTATAGACGATATTTTTGTGGGTGCAACAGAAGATGCTACGACTTAAAAAAATTAAAGCAATTTATAAAAAAGAATTTAAAGAGCTTAAGAGGGATAAAATTTCAAGAATAATGGTATTTATGATGCCAATTATGATAATGATAGTATTTGGCTACGGTATGGCACTTGACGTGGAAAAAATACCTTTTGTAATACTTGATGAGGATAATTCTGTATTAAGTCGTGAGCTCGCATACAAATTCATAGAAAATACAAGGTATTACAGACTAATCGGTGCGGTCTCGAGTCAAAAAGAGGGGCTTAAGCTAATAGACAAAGGTAAAATCAGAATGATGATTGTAATCCCTTACGGTTTTGAAAAAAGATTAAAATCAAACAAACCTGTAAATGTACAGATTTTTGAAGATGGAATTTTCCCTTACAGAGCCTCAGTATCAGTGAGCTACTCAAACATAATAGCCAATAATTTCAATATCGACCTCTTATCTGCAAACGGCAACAAAAATCAGGGAATTGATATCAGAACAAGATATTGGTTTAATGAAGATATAAGGCAGAAAAATGTTACTGCATCAGGTGTCCTTCTAATAGCCTTATTCATCGGGCCCGCCATTTTCTCATCTTTACTTATTGTAAAAGAAAAGGAGTACGGCTCTATTTACAACATATACACATCGTCAATAAACAAAGCAGAGTTTATAATTGCCAAGCAATTATTCGCAATGTCAATCTTCTTTGTAAATTTCTTTATACTTTTTGCCATGACAATATTATTATTCAACGTTCCATTTAAAGGAAGTTTTATTCTTTTCCTATTGGCAGCAATAATATATCTGCTCGTTTCTACATCCCTTGGTATCCTCATCTCAACATTTGTTATGACACAGGTTACAGCTGTAGTCGGGACTGCAATAATTTGTATTATCCCTTCAATACTTTATTCAGGTTACATAACACCGGTAAGCTCAATGACCAATGAGGCATATTTTATAGCCCATATATTCCCAAATTATTACTTTTTTAATCTGATAAAGATGAGTTATCTGAAAGGTCTGTCATTAATCAGCTATATAAAAAATATAGCTATTTTGCTGGTATTTTACCTGATTTTTATCTCAGTTGCAATTTATAGGTTCAGGAAATACGAATGATTTACAGAATAGTTGTTTTGATAATTAAAGAGCTGATACAGTTTTTCAGAGATAAAGGACTTTTGCTCTTTGTAATCTACCTTTTTACCGGCGATATGTACATTGCCGCAAACGGAATTGATCTTACTTTAAAAAATGCAAAATTTTATGTAATAGATGAAGATAATTCTTTTCTATCAAGAGAACTCATTTCAAAATTTCAGAAACCCACTTTTGAATTTTCAGGATATTTAAGTTCTGTCAGTATGGCAGAAAAATACCTTTTTGAAGACAAATGTGTTGGTATCATCGTCATCCCTGAGGACTTCAGCAAAAATATCAAAAACAAAACCCAAACCCAAATAGGTATTATAGTAAATGGTACCGAAACATCAACAAGCTACCTGTTTTCAGGCTATGTATCTGTAATCATATCAAAATTTTCCATAGAAAATTCATTTAATATCGAAACTAAAAATCTGCCAATTGTAAATTTAAGACAGAGAATATTATACAATAATAATATGGATTCACATATATTTATGACCATTACAGAACTTTTCAGTGTAATAACATTGTTGATTCTCATTCTTCCGGCCTCAGCAATAATAAAAGAAAAAGAAAATGGAAACATTGAAATGCTTCTTGTCTCACCGGTAAATATATCAGAATTCATGGTAGCCAAGGTGATAGCAATGAATATAATTATCATCCTGGGTGTGATAACCACTACGATAATCATCATAAAAGGGGTTTTGAAAGTCCCTTTCAACGGCAGCTTTATATTATTTATCCTTTTGACAGCCATATATGTATTTACGTCATCGGGAATATCCATGTTTATTGCATCTGTTGCAAGCAATATGCTTCAGGTTTCACAGATTACAATTATGTTGCTCCTTCCTATACTTTATCTTTCGGGCTCCTGGGCCCCTATCGAAAGCATGCCTTATATCTTTCAAAAACTAACATACCTTTCCCCCTTAAAATATTATCTTGAAGGTTCATTTACAATCATTTTGAAAGGATTAGGGTTGTCCTATGTTTATAAGCATTTCCTTGGTACTTTCATATTAGGGATTCCTGTATTTTTAGCCGGAGTATACTTTTTGAAAAAGAAAATTTAAATTAAAATTAATCCAAACAAACTCTTGTGTTTGATTAAATTTTAATCAACCCAAAAAATATCATTAAAAACTAAAGCCATACATGTGGAAAAGTTGTAAATAGAAAAATTAGGCAAAATATCTTTATATCCCAATAAATTATAAAAATTATCCAATAATTTTAAAAAATAATCAAGAAACTTTCAACAATTATCAAAAATATGTCGAGTAAAATAATTTGTGTTAATAATGTTAAATCGTATAACACAGTCATTGAATAAAATTATCTACCGTTGCACTTTTCACATATCCCGTTAAACAAAAGTGAAACTGACACCTGCTTAAAGTCATCAAACCTGTAAGACAAAGAATTTTCATCAAGATTTTTACAAAAATAAGTATCGCACCTGCTGCAGTGCAAATGTGCGTGTACCCCTTCTGTTTCATAAACAGGACAGTACATTGACTCTCCATTTTCATTGACAAACTTTCTTACTAAATTTTTGGAAACAAATTCATCCATTATTCTGTAAACAGTAGACTTATTAATATTAGTAAATTTTGAAAGATAATGTATTATTTCCACTGCTGATACAGGCCCGGAAGCCTTAATTAGAAATTCCAACAACTGTTTTTTATTTTTTGTTATTCTTATATTTTTATTATGTAGCAATTTTTTCAGACTTTCCATTTTTTATTCCCAAAAACATTTTTTCAACAACAAACCATATTCCGGCAATGATAATTATAGATGCCCCGGAAGTAGTATTAAAATAAAATGAAAAAATAAGACCTGAAATTCCAAAGCATATTGTATAAACACATGATAACAAAATCATCCCCATCAAAGTGTTAGTCTTGCCTTCAGACAGATACTGTGGGATAGTCAAAAATGCAATTACCAAAATAATACCAACAATTTTAATCAGTATAACAATAGAAACAGCTGAAAGAATAATTATCAATGTATGGATAGCCACAATATTAACACCTTTTACAAACGCAAACTCTCTGTCATATGAAAACAAAACAAGCTGGCGGTAAAATGCGAATAAAAACAATATTGAAATAACACTTAAAACTACCACCATCAAAATATCGTTAGATGACACGGCCAGCAGACTCCCAAAAAGATAACTCATTAAATCTGCTTTGTATCCCGGAGTAAAGTCAATAAGTATAATCCCCAACGCCATTCCCAAAGCCCAAAATATCCCTATAACACTGTCTATTCTGCTTGTCTTTTTTGCCGTATAAATACCAATTGCTGAAGAGCTAACAATGGAAAATGCAAGAGTTATCGGCAAAACAGGCTGAGCCAGAAAAAAAGCAAGACCTACACCACCATATGCTGCATGGGCAACAGCACCAGCAAGGAATACCATTCTATTTATAACAATCAATGCCCCTGCCACCGCACACACAATACTTGCAAAAAGTAAGATATAAACAGCGTTTAAAAAAAAGTCGTAATTCAACAACTCAAGCATCATATTCTTCCTTTATAATGGCAGCAATTTTCCCCTTCACACTTTGTAAGGTGCTTTATCTCTTCAGCTACATATGCTCCCATTGAGCAATAATGTTCATCGTGAATACCGTACATAATTTCCATCATCTCTTTTGTTAATTCAGGTTTGTCATTATACAAAAGATACTTGTTCACACATGCAACACTGTTGATTTTAGTGGCAAGAAGATTAAGGTTATGCGTTACCATAATAATTGTTTTTTCTCTGTTGATTTCTTCCAGCGTTGTAAAAAAGCAAAAACTGCCATACGGGTCAATATTGGATGTTGGTTCATCCAGAATTAAAAGCTCTGGTGATGAAATCAATGCCCTTGCAAGATAAACTCTTTGAACCTGCCCACCGGACAACTCACTCATCTTTTTATCTTTAAATTTATCCATTTCTACCCTTGAAAGTACATATTCAGCCTTTTTTATTTCATTTTTGGTATACCGAATTTTAAAAAATCCGCTTTTCAATCCTGTCAATACGCACTCAAGAACGGTAAGCGGCATATCATTTACATTGTTCATCTTTTGTGGAACATAGCCTATTTTATCAAGCACATTTTCAGGGCTTGTCCCAAAAACTTTTACTTCACCTTTTGCAGGTTTCAGTATCCCAAGCAACATTTTCACAAGGGTTGTTTTTCCACCCCCATTTGGTCCTACTATCATTAAAAAGTCTTTTTCCTTTACTTTCAAATTGACATTTTCAAGAACAAAATCGCCATTATAGGAAAAATACACGCCTGAAACGCTTACTATTTCTTCATTCATTCTTACCACCACAGGATTTTATAAATGATTCTTTTATTTTGTAAAACTCATCAAGGATATTGTAGCTTAAAGGGTTTATTGTAATCTTTTCCACTTTCAACTGTTTTGAAATAGTTTCTGAAATTTTACTATTTATCTGTGGCTGAACAAACATAACCTTAATATTTTCCCTTTTAACCATATCAATTATACTTTTTAAGTGCTTGATTGAAGGCTCACCACCCTCATCTTCTATTGCTATTTGATGTAGATGGAAATCATCGGCAAAATATCCCCAAGACGGGTGAAAAACAAGGAATTTTTTGTTGTCACAATTTGTAAATATTGAGTCAAATTCCCCAATAATTTTGTCAATCTCCTTTATAAATTGTTCATAGCGCAACTTATAATAATTTAAGTTTTTGCTGTCCTCGTTGCTCAAAAAATTTAAAATATTTTTTGCCATAATTTTCATATTTTTCAAGCCCGTCCATATATGAGGGTCATACATACCATGCTCATGTTCAGCATTATTTTCATGATGACTTTCATGATCGTCGAATTTTCTTTTCCGGATAGTATTGTCAATATTTACAATTTTTATTTTTTTATTAACACTTATCAGTTTATCAAGCCATACCCCGTCAAAATTATCACCGATTGATAAATAATACTTTGCCTTTGCAAACATTTTCATATCATCAGGTTTTGGCTCGTAAGTGTGTGGGTCAAAATTTTCAGGCACAAGTGCTTTTACTTCAAAATTGTTACCTGCAATCTGCTCAGCTATGAATTTAACAGGCAAGATACTTACAAATATTATATCTTTTGCATATGCCTTAGAGCAAATCGTAATCATTATAAGTAAAATAACAAACCTTTTCATAGAAACCCTCCTTATGCAACTCAGTTGCATAAATACTACAACATTCTATAAAATAAAGCAATAATTTTTTAAGTCCAGACACAAAAATGACATTTAGATAAATATCAAATCATAAATTTCTTAAAAGGTTATTTTCCGATAGAATTTCCAATAACAGGACAGCACAGAAAGAAGTTATCTGAGGGCAATGTTTGAACTTGCCAATGCCAAATATCATTTCACTCCTTTTTGTCAATGATTTGCAGCACGTAGTCTTATATTTTTCTTTAAATCTCTCTATGAATAATTTACCTGCTTTCTGAGATTGTTGTTTATCCTCATATACATTTAAACGCCCGGTAAATCTCCCTAATATCAGTATTGATGCAGAAACTGCCCCACATATGCACCCCTGACCACCTATACCTTCTCCCAATATTGCCATGCTTTTTTTAAAATCATCAGAAAACCTTACCCCTGTTACGTCTTCAAAAGCTTTTACAACGGCCTCCGAGCAGTAATAGCCCTCTTTAAAATATGACTCGGCTTTAATTCTTAACTTTTCAATTTCTATACTTTTAACATCAATCATTGTTAACCTTCATATTTTCAAACTTTTCTTTGAGAATATCAGGCACTTCACAGCTTTTTCCCTTTGCAGCATCAAAGCAAGCAAGGGTCGTTTTCGCTTCGGCATAAACAACACCTTCACCATTATGCAAAACATAACTTCCTTCAAATCTTGTTTTTGAAATCTGGTAAAAGTTCATATCAATTATTAATTTGTCTTCAAGAGAAACAGGCCTTTTGTAGCTACATTCCACATTTGTTATGAGAAGAAATATATT
>NZ_JBSQOT010000010.1:0-58317 GCF_055117995.1 Deferrivibrio sp.
AATGTTCATATAGATGAAGAGACTCTTCTTAATAGGGTTACTTTGAAGAAAGGTGAATATTTTAGTAGCGAAAAGTTCCAGAAAGATATTGAGACTCTTACAGAGTCCTTTACTGCTATAGGGTATGCGTTTGCAAATATTGAACCGGAAACAAGTGTGGATGATGAAAAGCATATTGTTAATATCACGTATCATGTGGATGAAAATATGCTTTACAGAATTGAAAGAATAGAAATATCTGGCAATGAAAAGACGAGAGACAGAGTTATTAGAAGGGAGCTTGAGATTGCTGAAGGGGATGTTTACAGCAGTGTGAAGATAAAGCGGTCAAAACAGAACGTGCAATATCTTAATTATTTTGAGGAAGTCACTCTAACGGAAGAACCGTTGCCAGACAACAAGATGAATTTAAGACTTAATGTAAAGGAAAAACCAACAGGCACATTCAGTATAGGTGCCGGGTATTCTACCCTTGATGGGTTTGTCGGTACTTTACAGATTCAAAAAGATAATCTTTTCGGGTTGGGGTATTCGCTTAATTTAAAAGGGGAATTTTCTTCAAAAAGAACGGATTATACACTTAGCTTTACAAACAAGTGGCTTTTTGACAGGCCCATTACCTTTGGTTTTGATCTTTATAACCTTGAAAGAAGTTACTATGACTATACTAAAAAATCTCAAGGTGGAGCATTAAGGCTTGGGCATCCTATTGTTGGAAGAAAACTTTATATGTATTATAGATTTGCATATGAAATGGAAGATATTTATGATATTGATGATGATGCATCAGATTATGTCAAGGAGCAGGAAGGTAAGACTACGGTTATAAGTTTTACTCCAAGCATAGTTTATAATACTACAAACCATCCTTTGACACCGTCTAAGGGCAATAAATCAAAGTATTATATCAAATATGCCGGAGGAGTACTCGGCGGAGATAACAATTATGCAAAAACAGGCTTTGAGTCTTCGCAGTTTTTCCCGCTATTCTGGAAATTTGTTGGCATGGTGCATGGCGAAATCGGATACCTCAAATCTCTTGATGACAAACCTCTGCCAATTGACGAAAGATTCAGGTTAGGCGGAATGTATAGTGTTAGAGGCTTTAAATACGGAGATATATCTCCAAAAGATGAAAACGGTTATGATTACGGCGGTGACAAATATGTCCTTTTTAATGTAGAGGTGACTTTTCCGATATCAGAGTCGGCCAATCTTATGGGTGTAGTATTTTATGATACCGGTCAGGTTTATGACAATGGGGAAGCTTATTTTTCATACGATTTAAGAAAATCAGCTGGTTTTGGATTTAGATGGTACAGTCCAATTGGCCCTTTAAGACTTGAATATGGTAAAAAGCTTGACAAAAAAGAAGGTGAGTCGAGCGATAGATGGGATTTCTCAATAGGTGGAATGTTTTAGAAAATTAAATATATCAGGAGGTATTACAATGAAAAAGATTTTAGGAGCACTATTAATTTTTACTTTGATTTTTGGTGCGGCGGCATTTGCTGAGACAAAAATTGGTGTGGTAAATATGCAAAGGGCACTGGATGAGAGTGATGCAGGAAAAGATGCCGTAGCAAAAATGAAAAAAGATTACGATCAGATGCAACAGAGAATAAACGAAGAGAGTGAAGTGTTGAAAAAGATGCAGGAAGAATTGAATAATCAGAGCTCACTGCTTACAGAAGAAGCGAAACAGAAAAAAATTGATGAATATCAGAAAAAGCTGAAGGAAGTTCAGAGACTTATAAAAGACTCAAACGAGGAACTGAAGAAAAAAGAACAGGAGTATGTGGGTAAAATTGCAAAGGATCTGGCTGAACTTGTGGAAAAACTTGGTAAAGAGCTAAATTATGACATTATAGTGGAAGCCAAGGAATCGGGTGTCATGTATAATTCCAAAAAGGTAGATATGACAGATATGTTGATAGACAGATACAATAAAGAATGGCATAAGAAATAAATATGTTGCTATCTGAAATTGCATCAAAAATAGGTGGAGAACTTTTTGGTGAAGATATAGAGGTGTTAAACTTTTCTTCACCTGATATGCCCGGGGAAAAAAGTATTTGCATCTTAAGTAACAAAAAGATGCTTAAACACATTGAAAAACCTGTCATTGCTGCTGTTGTTACGACAGAAAAGTTTAAAGATGAAATTAACAAGCCGATGGTTATTGTAAATGATACTCAAAAGGCCATGCTTGTTTTGACAAATATTTTTTATCCTGAAAAAGTGTATTCTGGTGAGATTTCACCGCAAGCATATATATCAAAAAGTGCCATAATAGGGGAAAATGTCACCATCGACCCTTTTGCATATGTAGGTGAAAATGTAAAAATAGGTGATAATTGTTACATTGGGGCAAATGTTTGTCTTCAGGAAAATGTTGAAATAGGTGAAAATACAAAGATATTTCCTGGAGTAGTTATCTATAATGACTGTAAAATAGGAAGAAATGTCATTATTCATTCAGGTACTGTGATTGGTGCTGACGGGTTTGGCTATATAAATGCTCCAAATGGCCACATAAAAATAAGACAGGTGGGCAATGTAATTGTGGAAGACAGTGTGGAAATAGGCTCAAACTGTTCAATAGATAGGGGGACATTGTCCTCTACGATAATTGGTGAAGGGACTAAGATTGATAACCTTGTTCAGATAGGCCATAACGTCAAGATTGGTAAACATTGTATTATAGTATCTCAAACAGGTATTGCCGGAAGCTCAACAGTTGGCAACTTTGTAGTGATAGGTGGTCAGGTAGGAATAGCTGATCACGTCAATATTACTGATGGTGTAATGTTGGCTTCAAAATCAGGAGTCATGTCTGATATAACAGAGCCGGGAGTTTACTCTGGTGTTCCATTGGTGGAGCATAGGAAGTGGCTTAAAAATCAGGCTTGCCTTAAGGATATAGCCAGTACCATAAAGCAGATTGAAAAAATCATAAAGGGGTAAAAGATGGATATAAAAGAGATAATGAAAAATCTCCCTCACAGATATCCTTTTTTGCTGGTTGACAGGGTACTTGAAATAGATAGTTCTCATGTAAAAGCTATAAAGAATGTAACAATAAACGAGAAATTTTTTGTTGGGCATTTTCCAGGTGAGCCTGTTATGCCCGGTGTTTTAATTGTCGAGGCTATGGCACAAGCTGGGGGGCTTATAGCATTTAATGAGCAGGAAGGGAAGAATAGCGAAAATGTGCTTGTGTATTTTATGGCAATAGACAATGTAAAGTTTAGAAAACCTGTTACACCTGGGGATACCCTTGAGCTTCATGTTGAGGTTTTGAAAAAGAAAAAGAATGTATGGAGAATGAAAGGGGTAGCAAAGGTTAGTGATGATGTGGCGTGTGAAGCTGAATTTATGGCCATGATAAAGGAGAAACAATGATACATAAAACTGCAATAATAGATAAAACAGCACAGGTATCAGAAAATGCGGAAATTGGGCCTAATGTGTTTATCGGAAAAAACTGTATTATTCACGATGGTGTTAAGATTGGTGTAAACTCTGTTGTTGAGGAGAATACGGAAATAAAAAAGGGTACGGTTTTATCTCCAAATGTTCATGTAGGTGGAGCGCCACAAGATATAAGTTATAAGGGTGAAGATACAAAACTGATTATTGGTGAAAATTGTATAATCAGAGAGTTTACCACAATACACAGGGCAAGCACAAAAGAGGACTGGGTTACAGAGGTTGGTGACAACTGTTTTATAATGAGCAGCGCACATATTGCCCATGACTGTAAAATTGGAAACAAAGTAATAATTACCAACTATACTGCACTTGCAGGTCATACCCATGTGGGGGACTATGCTGTGATATCAGGACTCTCAGGCACCCATCAGTTTGTGAGAATCGGAAAAATGGCAATGGTTGGCGGGATGTCAAGAATAACCAAAGATGTGCCTCCATTTTGCCTTATAGAAGGGAATCCAGCTATCGTTCACGGGCTTAATGTTGTTGGCTTGAGAAGAAATGGTGTTACCCCTGAGGCGAGAAACCTGTTGAAAAGAGCGCTATCTCTTTTTCTTGACAGGAGTCTTTTGCTTGAGGATGCCATAGCTGAGATAGAGAAAATAGAAGGCTCAGTTGAGGTCAAAGAATTTTGTGATTTCCTAAAAAATTCCAAAAGAGGAATAACCAGGAGATAAAAATGATAAAAATGGGTTTGATTGGTATTGGTAGAATGGGTTCGTACCATTTGAATTTGTATGATGAAATACCATCATTGAGGCTAACAGCTTTAAGTGATGCAAATGAACAGATATTGCAAGAAAAAGCAAAACAGTTCAATGTGTTTTCCAGTTCAAATTTTGAGGACATTCTTGATAAAGTTGATGCTGTGACAATTGCAGCGCCCACTAAGTTTCATTTTGAAATAGCCAGGAAGTGCCTTGAAGCGAAAAAACATGTACTGGTTGAAAAGCCAATTACCACGAATTTTGAAGAAGCTGTTGAGCTTTTTAATATAGCCGAAAAAAATAATCTTGTGCTGCATATAGGGCATGTAGAGAGATTTAATGGCGCTGTTCAGGAATTGAAAAAGATTGTAAATAATCCTTATTTGATAGAATCAAGACGTGTAGGGCCTTATGTTGAAAGGATGAAGGATGACAGTATTGTTCTTGACCTGATGATACACGACATTGATATTATTTTGAATGTGATGAACAGGGAAGTTATTGATGTTGAAGCTAAAGGCAGCAAGGTGTATTCAAATCTGCCAGATTTTGCATCAGTAACCCTTGTTTTTGACAATAATGCGATAGCTAATATTCTCGTAAGCAGGGTAACTCAAAAAAAAGACAGGACAATGAGTATTTCTCAGGAGGATGCCTTTATTCATCTTGATTACACAAGTCAGGATATAAATATTTATAGAAAGGGGCTTTCTCAGCATATATTTGGCAACAAAGAGCTCACTTATAAAAATGAATATATACTTGAGAGGCTTTTTGTGTATAAAGACAATGCACTGAAGCTTGAAATCAAACATTTTATTGACTGCATTGAAGGTCGAAAACCAAGAATAGTATCTGTAAATCATGAGCTGAGATCTCTTAAAGTTGCCCTCGAAGTGGATAGAATTTTAAAAAGTAAAGTGGGCAGGTGTGAGGTAATTTCTTGAAAGTAGCCCTTATTGCCGGTTATGGCAAATTACCGGTTATAGCGTATAATTCTCTGCTTGGTTTAGAAAAAGATTTTATTGTAATTACTCTTGATGAGGAGTTTAATCAGACTATAAACTCTTCTACGGTAAAGATTTATTCGCTGAGTGTCGGCCAAGTGGGCAAAATACTGGATACCTTGAAAAAGGAAAATGTTACCGATGTGATTTTTGCCGGAAAAGTCAATAAGTCGCTTTTATATAATAACCTGAAGCTTGATATGAAGGCAGTAAAAATGCTTTTTTCCCTTAAAGACAGAAATGACGATACTATTATGAATGCTGTTGTTGATGAGTTGAAAAAAATAGGGATAAATGTACTTAAACAGACAGATATCTTGAAGGAATTATTGGCCGAAAAGGGGATGTTAATAGGAAAAAGGCCTAAGGATTCTGAGTTAAAAGACATTTGTTATGGATTTAAAATTGCAAAAGAGCTTGGAAGACTTGACATTGGTCAGACAGTAGTCGTAAAGAGGAAGGCGGTAATGGCGCTGGAGGCAATTGAAGGTACAGATGAGGCGATAGTGAGGGGATTAAGATTTGCAAAAAAAAGTGGCATTGTAGTGAAAGTAGCAAAACCTGATCAAGACGAGAGATTTGATGTGCCTACAGTTGGAGTTGACACTTTGAAAAAAATAGCCGATAATAACGGTCGCTTGCTGGCAATAGAGGCAGGGCGAACTTTTGTTGTTGATAAAAAAGAGTGCGAAGAGTATGCGAAAAAAAAAGGGATTACAATTTTGGCTGTTGATGAATCAATGTGCAAGGGGGATAGATGAAAGCAGAGTATATTAATCCTTTTATAGAATCCACATTGTCAGTTTTTAATACAATGATAGGAATAGAGCCCAAGAAAGGGGAGTTGTACATAAAAAAGGATGATGAACCGTCCTTTGACATTTCGGGCGTAATCGGGCTTGCAGGTCAGGCTGTGGGGTCTGTAGTTATTAGTTTACCGGAAAATCTGGCCCTTAAAATTGTTTCAAAATTTCTTGGTGAAGAGAAAAAACAGGTTGATAATGATGTGGTAGATGCGGTTGGAGAGCTTATAAACATGATAGCTGGCAGCACGAAAAAAGTATTTTCTGAAAAAGGATTGAGATTTAAGATTTCGATACCTAACGTGATTGTTGGTAAAGGCCACAAGATTAAAAGGCCTTCAAGTGTTCCTTGCCTTGGTGTTTTTTTTAATGTCGGAGATGAGAAATTTACAGTGGAAGTTGCCCTTAAAGAAAGCTAAAATCGAATGTTTTCTTTTATATTTTTTATATTGGGTCTTATTTTTGGAAGTTTTATGAATGTAATGATATCGAGGCTTCCATATGGAAAATCAATTGTCCATCCATCTTCAATGTGTCCGATATGTGGTCATAAGATAAGATTTTATGAAAATATCCCTGTTTTGAGTTTTGTTTTGCTGAGAGGCAGGTGCAGTAGCTGTAAGTCCAAAATATCATTTCAATATCCTCTTGTGGAGATTTTGACAGGTATATGTTTTTTGATGATTTACAGTAAATTCGGGATATCTTTGCTTGGTCTGAAGATGTTGATATTTGTTTTTTTACTTCTTGTGATAGCTTTTACTGACTTTTTTACCTCTCTTGATACGGAAAATTTTGAGTGTGGTGTGATTCCTGTTGTTTTAACAAGAGGTGGGATGCTGGCTGGCTTAATACTTTCTTTGGTTGTAAAGCCGGAATTAAAAACGTTAATTAATTCATTTATTGGTATTCTGGCAGGCGGACTGATTATGTGGCTTCCAGGATTTATATATAAACTAATAACAAAAAAGGAAGGGATGGGTTTTGGCGATGTGGAACTTTTTGGGACGATAGGGGCATTTCTTGGCTATAAGCCTTTGTTTATTATTCTTCTTTTAAGTTCGTTTTTGGGTACAGTTGTTGGTATTCCGGTTATAGCAATCAAAAAGGACAAAAACTACCCTTTACCATTTGGCCCCTTTATTTCTCTTGCAACTATTGTTTATATATTTTATGGTGAGGCTCTTATAAAAATATATTTAAATTCAATCTACGGATATGGAGGCTAAATGTTACCTGTAGAAGAACAGCTTAAGGTGATTAAAAGAGGCACGGAAGAGATTATCGTGGAAGAGGAATTAATTGAAAAATTAAAATATTCATATGAGAATAATATACCTTTAAAGGTGAAGGCAGGATTTGACCCTACTGCTCCGGATTTGCATCTTGGCCATACGGTTTTGATACATAAAATGAGACATTTTCAGGAGCTTGGCCATCATGTGATTTTTCTGATCGGTGATTTTACAGGGATGATAGGGGATCCCACAGGCAAAAATGAGACGAGAAAAGCGCTTACAAGAGAAGAGGTTTTGAAAAATGCTGAAACCTATAAAGAGCAGGTTTTCAAAATCCTTGATCCCGAAAAGACAGAAATAGCATTTAATAGTAAATGGATGCTTGAAATGGGAACAATAGGGTTGATACAGCTTGCATCCCAGTACACAGTGGCAAGGATGCTTGAGAGGGACGACTTTTCAAAAAGATATGAAGCCGGTAAACCTATAAGCATACATGAATTTTTATACCCTCTTGTACAGGGGTATGATTCTGTTGCTCTAAAGTCAGATATAGAGCTTGGTGGCACAGATCAGAAGTTTAACTTGCTTGTAGGAAGAGACCTTCAGAGAAATTATGGCCAAAAACCGCAGATTGCTATAACAGTACCTATACTTGAAGGCCTTGATGGTGTTCAAAAGATGAGCAAGTCTCTTGGTAATTATGTAGGGATTAATGAGCCTGCCAATGATATGTTTGGAAAAATTATGTCGATTAGTGATGAGCTGATGCTTAGATACTATTTGCTTTTGAGTGAAAAAAGTCTTGAAGAGATTGAGAAGATTAAGGTTGATATTGCATCTGAAAAACTTCATCCAATGAAGGCAAAAAAAGACTTGGCATATGAAATTGTGAAAAGGTATCATGGGGATGAGGGTGCAAAAGGTGCATTATCTCACTTTGAAACCCTTTTTTCCAAAAAAGAGATTCCTGATGACATAGAGGAATACACATTTGAGACCGGTTTGAGATTGATAGATATTATAAACAGATTAAATTTTGTTTCTTCTAATTCTGAGGCAAGAAGATTGGCTACTCAGGGCGGTGTGACAGTAAATAATGAAAAGGTATCAGACGTTAATGTGGTTTTAGAAAATGGTGAATATATCCTTAAGGTAGGAAAAAGGAAATTTGCCAAAATAAAAATAGGTTAGGGAGGAAGCTGTGGTATATGTAAAGCCTTTTAAGGGTGTTAGATACAATCTGGAGAAATCCCTTTTGAAGAATGTGATAGCCCCCCCTTATGATGTTATTTCGGGTGAAATGAGGGAAAAGTTGCTGACAAAATCCCCTTATAATATTGTTAAGCTTATTTTACCTGAAGGTGATGACAGATACGAAAAGGCAGCAAAAGAATATAAAACTTGGAAAGAGGAAGGTATTCTGGTTAAAGATCAGGTTCCGGCGTTTTATATTTATGAGCAGGAGTACGAATATGAAGGGACCACATATGTAAGGACAGGTTTTATAGGGCTTTTAAAGCTTGAAGAATTGGGTAAGGGAAAAGTTTTTCCACACGAAAAAACCCTGTCGGGTCCAAAAGAGGACAGATTTAATCTGATGAAAGCCTGCAGGACAAATTTCAGCCAGATTTTCGGACTCTATATGGACAAGGAAAATAAACTTGAAAGAGTCTTTTCCTCTGTAAAAAAGGATATGGCAGTATCTTCTGCCGTGGATATATATGGTGTAAAGAATACTTTATGGACTGTTGATGATGAGGAATTAAAGGAAAAGATTGAAAAGTTTATGATTGATAAGGCAGTCTATATAGCTGACGGTCATCATAGATATGAAACCGCTTTAAATTTTAAGAAGTATATGAGAGAGTTAAACGGAGATGATCCTGAAGATACAAAACCTTATGACTATGTAATGATGATGTTTGTGAATTTTTATGATGAAGGTTTAAAAATATTTCCAACACATAGAGTTATAAGAATTGACGAAAATTTTGATGAAACAGCCTTTTTAGAAAAGTTGAAAGGGTATTTCAATGTTAAAGAGATAGCTTTTGACGAAAAAGATGTATTTTTAAAGGAAGATGGTGATAAAAAAATTATATGGAAACATAAGGACAAGTATTATGGGCTTACTGTTCTTGATAATGTCTTTGAAAAACTTCACCCTATTTATAGGAAGGTTAATACATACATACTTCAGGAGATAGTTTTAAAGGAAATTATGGGGTTTGAAGAGGAGAAAATATTAAGAAAAGATGGTATCTATTTTGTTCAAAGTGAGGATGAAATAGAGAAGCTTGCCAAAAAGTACAGTGTTACTTCGTTTTTGCTGAAAGGTATAGATATTGAAATTATCAGAGACATTTCTGAAAGTGGGCTTGTAATGCCGCAGAAGTCGACTTATTTTTATCCCAAGCTTCAGACCGGTCTGGTAATAAATGAACTATGATATTGCTGATTTGTCAAAAAACAATTGACAACTTATGGCCATTGAAATATAAGACTGTTTCCAAATTTAAATAGGATGCCAAGGGATAGATTAGATGTTTGGTGCATTGAATGAAAAGTTGCAGTCTGTCTTTAGAAATATAAAAGGGCAGGCAAAAATTAGTGAAGATAATATAAAAGATGCCATTAAGCAGGTGCGTATGGCGCTTCTTGAAGCCGACGTCAATTACAAGGTGGTCAAGAAGTTTATACAGAATGTGCAGGAAAAAGCCCTTGGTGAGAAAGTCTTAAAGAGCCTTACGCCTGAGCAGGTTTTCATAAAAATAGTAAATGATGAGCTTACTGCCATTCTTGGTGGAAGTCAGGATGACAGTAAATTAAAACTGAGCTCCAACCCTCCTACTGTAATAATGCTTGTGGGTTTACAGGGCTCCGGTAAAACCACTTCAGCAGGAAAGCTTGCAAGACATTTCATGAAAAATGGCAAGTCTGTATTACTGATTGCAGATGATATATACAGACCAGCAGCGATTGATCAGCTTGAGACATTGGCAAAGCAGCTTAAGTGTGATGTTTATTCAGACAGGGTTAGTAAAAATGCAGTTAAAATAGCTGAGGATGGTCTCAATACAGCCAAAAAGAGTGCAAAAGATGTTGTAATAATAGATACCGCCGGGCGACTTCACATTGATGAAGAATTGATGAATGAACTTACTGCTATAAAAAAACATATAAACCCCCATGAGATTCTTTTTGTGGCAGATGCAATGACGGGGCAGGATGCGGTAAATGTTGCATCAAAGTTTGATGAGCTTCTTGGAATAACAGGTGTAATATTGACGAAGCTTGATGGTGATGCAAGGGGTGGTGCCGCACTCTCTATCAAGGAGGTAACGGGGAAGCCTTTAAAATTTATTGGTGTTGGGGAAAAACTTGACGCATTTGAACCTTTTTATCCTGACCGAATGGCTTCAAGGATTCTTGGCATGGGAGACATTGTTACCCTGGTAGAAATGGCCCAAAGTGCAATTGATGAAGATGAGGCTGAGCAGATTGCAGGAAAACTGACCAAAAGTGGAATGGACTTCAATGATATGCTTCAGCAGTTTAAGATGATAAAAAGAATGGGTTCATTTGAAAGTATTTTGAGGTTGATTCCAGGTTTTTCGGGACTTGGTGATGTAGATATTGACGAAAAACATATTAAGAGAATTGAAGCGATTATTTCTTCTATGACACCAAAAGAGAGAAAATATTACAAAATAATAAATGGAAGCAGGAAGAAGAGAATAGCAAGAGGTGCCGGTGTTCAGGTAAGTGAAGTGAATAAACTTATTAATCAGCTTGAACAGATGAATAAAATGATGAAGAAATTAACCAAAAAGATAGGTGGCAAAAATAAAATTGACAAAAAAATGTTAAGAAATATATTCCCTATGCGATAAAGGAGGTGTTAGCTGTGGCTACGAAAATAAGATTAATGAGACTGGGAAGAAAAAAGAGACCTTTTTACAGGGTGGTAGTTGCTGATAGCAGAGCAAGAAGAGACGGTAGGTTTGTGGATATTCTTGGGTATTACAATCCGCTTGTTGAGCCTGCTGAAATCAAAATTGATGAGGAAAAAGCTCTGAATTGGCTTAAAGAAGGAGCAATTCCTACCGATACTGTGAAAAACATTTTAAGCAAGTTGGGCTTAATAAAGAAATTTGCTGAAGAGAAAGCTGCCAAGTAAATTGATGGAGGTGTACTGTGAAAGAACTTGTTGAATTTATCGTTAAGTCGCTTGTTGATAATCCCGACAAGGTTATGCTTGAAGAAGTTGAGGGCGAAAAAACAACTGTAATTGAACTTAGGGTTGATCCTGCTGATCTTGGTAAAGTTATCGGAAAGCAGGGTAGGACTGCAAGGTCTATCAGAACTATCCTTAATGCAGCTGGTATTAAGAAAGGTAAAAGAGTAGTTCTTGAAATTTTGGAATAAAATTAAAGACAAGACATTTAAAGGCCCCTTAAAAAGGGGCTTTCCTATTATTGGTATATGAAATTAATAAAGATTGGAAGCATAGCTGGTTCTCACGGTTTAAAAGGTCATTTCAAGGTTTTACCTCAAACTGAACATGCTGAAATTTTTTTTGATCTTGAGTTTTTGCTTGTTGGCAGAAATGAGAGGATAATTCACTCATTTGAAATTGATGATTTGAAAGTTAATAAAAATAATTTTATAATGAAATGTTCGGAAATAAATGATATTGACAGTGCAAAAAGGCTTAGCGGTTTAAGTATATACATCTCTTCCCGGATGCTTGAAAACTATATGTCAGATGATGAATGCCTGGCAAGTGATTTTATTGGAGCAGATGTTTTTACTGTTGAGGGGGATTATGTTGGAAAAGTCATTGAACTTTACGATAATGGTTCCAACGAACTTTTTGCAATAAAATCTGACGATGGCAAAGAGTATCTTATTTCAAATAATGAAATTCATGTGCCTGAAATTGATGTTAAAAACAAAAAAATTATTATAGATTCTGCAGGTCTGGTAAGTGAAGATTTATAATGTTATAACAATTTTTCCTGAAATGATTCAGTCTATATTTTCCTGGGGAGTCGTATCTCAGGGGATAAAAAAAGGGTTACTGGAGATAAACCCTGTAAACTTAAGAGATTTTACAAAAGACAGACACAAGACTGTTGACGATTATCAATATGGCGGTGGGCAGGGGTTGTTGTTGAAGCCGGAACCATTATGTGAGGCAGTAAGGGATATTAAACAAAAATTCTGCAATACACGGGTTATCCTTCTTGACCCAAGAGGCGAAAAGTTTAGCCAAAAAACAGCAAGAAGACTCTTAAATTATGATAATTTAACTTTTATATGTGGCAGATATGAAGGTGTTGATGAGAGGGTAAGGAAGTTGGTGGTGGATGAGGAAATTTCAATAGGTGATTTTGTGTTATCCGGTGGTGAGCTGGCAGCTTCAGTAATAATTGACTCAGTTGCAAGACTTGTTCCAGGTGTGCTTGGTGATGAAATGTCCTCCGAAGACGAATCATTTTGTAACGGTTTGCTTGAATATCCTCATTATACAAGACCATATGAATATGAAGGACTTAAAGTGCCTGATGTTTTGGTTTCCGGTAATCATAAAGAAATAAATGATTGGAGAATTAAAGAATCATTAAAAATTACTTTACAAAACAGACCTGATTTGCTAAAAGGTAAGGCTCTGAATAAAGAGACCGATGAAATTGTGTCTCAAATTGTGAAAAGGATGAATGAAGGTGTGAGTCTGTATGTTGCTTTGCTGCACTACCCGATGGTTGACAAGCATGGGGATGTTGTAGCCACGTCCATAACAAACATGGACTTACACGATATATCGAGGTCCTGTAGGACCTTTGGCGTTAAAAATTATTTTGTTGTAAACCCTTTGGAGGCTCAAAGGGAAATTGCCAGAAGAGTTTTAACACACTGGCAGGAAGGTTACGGTGCAACTTACAACCCCAACAGAAAGGAGGCGTTTGAGTATACCGTAATAAAAGAAAGTTTGAGTGAAGTAATAGATTTTATAGAACAAAAGGAAGGGTGCAGGCCACTGCTCATTGCCACGTCCGCTAAGGATGCCCCGAATAGAGCGAAGCTTGAGCCTTTTCTGAAAGAGAATTATGACAAACCTATGCTTATTTTGTTTGGTACTGGCTGGGGGATGTCGGAAGATTTGATGAAACTGGTGGATGTAATTATTGAGCCCATAAAAGGTGCTGGTAGTTTTAATCATCTGTCGGTAAGAAGTGCTGTTGCTATATATTTAAATAAGATTAATGGCCTTTTAGGAGGAAATAAAGATGAACAACAAGCTAATTGAAGCTGTAGAAGCTGAATTTATGAATAGGGATATTCCTGAATTTAGAGCAGGAGATACCGTAAGAGTGAATTTCAGAATTGTTGAAGGTAACAAAGAAAGGGTACAGGCTTTCGAAGGTCTTGTGATAAGGATTAGAAGAGCCGGTGTTAGGTCTACGTTTACAGTAAGAAAGGTTGTTGGTGACGTGGGAGTTGAAAGAACATTCCCTTTTTATTCACCAAGAATAGAATCTATTGAGCTTGTCAAGAGCGGTAAGGTAAGAAGGGCTAAGCTTTACTATATAAGAGAACTTCGTGGTAAAGCTGCAAGAATTAAAGAAAGAAGAAAAGGCTTCTAAGAGGGGTAAATTATGAAGACGACTTGGGCAAAAGTAGATATGGATAAAAAATGGTATCTCGTTGATGCCAATGATGTGATACTTGGAAGGCTTGCATCTAAAATTGCCAAGATTCTAATGGGTAAAAATAAACCTGTTTATACACCTTTTATGGATACAGGAGATTTTGTCGTAGTTGTAAATGCTGAGAAGATCAAGGTTACAGGCAAAAAACTCAAGGATAAGAAATATTATGCTTATTCAGGTTATTTTGGAGGGCTTAAAGAGAAGACACTTGAAGAGATGCTTGACAGAAAACCTGAAGATGTAATAAGACTTGCTGTAAAAAGGATGCTTCCTAAAAACAGACTTGGAAGAAAGATGATAAAAAAACTTAAAATTTATGCAGGAAATGAACATCCTCATGCGGCACAACAGCCTGAAAAATTAGAGTTTTAGGGGGAATAGATGGATTACTTTTACGGAACAGGAAGAAGAAAAACTTCAGTTGCCAGAGTGTTTGTCAGGCCGGGTAATGGCAAAATAACAGTAAATGGAAAAGCTTTTGAGGAATATTTTGAAAGAGCAATTTTGAGACAAATTATTATGCAGCCAGTTGAGCTTGTAAATAGCGCTGGTAAGTTTGATCTTTATATAACTGTAAAAGGTGGTGGCAAAACCGGTCAGGCTGGTGCAGTAAGGCATGGCCTTGCAAGAGCTCTTGTTGCTTACAATCCTGACTACAGAAAAACTATCAAGGCTGAAGGGTTTCTTACAAGAGATCCAAGAATGGTGGAAAGGAAGAAACCTGGTAAACCAAAAGCAAGAAAAAGCTCACAGTTTTCAAAACGTTAATAAATGGCCGGATTTGTCCGGCCTCTTTTCATATTATCATCTTTTGAATTGTCCCCAAGTTTATCTTGTGTTTAACTATTAAAGAGTAGTCTTTGTGGTCATTGGAAAGAGATTTTTGTGCAATGAAAAAAAACTATTGCTTTTTTGGAAAATAAGACTAAAATTGTCTTAAAAGACTAAGGAGGATTATTATGAAAATAGAACTTTTGGAGCTCAGGAAAGAGCTGGTTGTAGCAACAGATTTTGCAGAAGAGCTTACCAGGGAAGAAAAGGAACAACTGGAAGAAGCAAAAAATTATTATGAAGATGGTTATGCTAAACTCTCAGAGGAAGACAAAAACTGGCTTGACAATCAGTTTAATGAATGGCTTGAGTTTTATCTAAGTGACGAATGTGGTAGTGGATGCTCAAGTTGTGGTTGTAGTTGCCCTTCCCACTAAAATGATAACCAAAGCTCCTCTTTTTATGAAAAAGTTATAAGGGGAGCTTTTTTATTTTTAAAACACCTGTTTTTAGTAGTTATTCCAGAAAGTTCTTGACTTTAAAATTATAAATTGTTAATAGTCCAGTTCACCTTGCTATGAGCTTATGCTCATGGCTGCAAAACCAGAAGGAGGTAAGATGAGAACATACGAAGCACTATTTATCGTTACTCCTGATGTTACTCAGGAAGATGCGGTTTCAACGTTTGAGAAATTCAAAACAATTGTTACAGAAAACGGCGGTGAAATCATCAATGATGAAGCTTGGGGTAAGCTCAAGCTTGCATATGAAATTGAACACAAGAATGAGGGATACTACTTTCTCATTCAGTTTAATTCTGATGTTAATGTTCCTGCTGAGCTTGAAAGAAGATTTAAATATGATGAGTCTGTTATAAGATTTATAGTTATTAAAATTGATGGCAAAAAGTTTAAGCTTAAAAAACGTTCTGATATGACTCAAAGGGCGCCAAGAAGAGGAAGAGGCTTCAGGAAAGACTCTTCAAGGCAGGGTGACAAGCAGAATTCAGCAGAAAAGGATGAAGCTGAGAATCCGAGCGAAGATTCAAAGGCAGAGGAAGTTTCTGAAGAAAATACTGAGGAATAGGTATGGGATTCTTAAATAAAGTTATTTTGCTGGGAAATGTTACCAGAAACCCTGAAGTCAGATATATACCTGGTTCTGGTACACCGGCTGCAAGATTTGGACTTGCGGTTAACAGAAGGTACAAATCCGGTGATTCTGTCAAAGATGAGGCTTGTTTTATAGATATAGTTGCCTTTTCAAGGTTGGCCGAGTTTGCAGGTGAATATATCGCAAAGGGGATGCCTGTTCTTGTGGAAGGGAGACTTAGTTTTAGAACCTGGGAGCAAGATGGGGCAAAAAGGAGCAAGCATGAAATAATTGCAGAAAATATTCAGCTTGTTCAAAGGAAAGAGAGCTCTGTCGTAAATGACGAAATTGAAGATGTCCCATCAACAATTGATGAAGACGATATACCTTTTTAATAGACAGGAGGAAATATGAACTTTAAAAAGAAATTTCAAAAAAAGAAAGTTTGCAGATTTTGCAGTGATAAGATTGATATAGATTATAAAGACTCAAATCTTTTGAGACAGTTTATAACTGAAAGGGGCAAAATTATGCCAAGCAGGCTTACGGGTACATGTGCAAAACATCAGAGAAAGCTTGCTTCAGCAATAAAGACTGCAAGAATAGTTGCTCTTTTACCGTTCACATTAAGTAAATAACAAGGTCGCCGGGCAATTTGTCCGGCGCTTTTTTTCACTATGCAACATCCATTAATAAATTATATTTTAGCTGTTGTTTTATTTTCTGCAAACATCTTTTTCCCGCAGTTTGGATTTGTACTGACATTTTTCTCGCCAATTTTTGTCCTTAAATATTTGATGGATGAAAGGGCAACATTGCGAGAGCATCTGGCTGCAACCATCATAACAGGGCTATTTGCCTTTTACTCCATGCTTTTTCTTGCTTATTTTGTGATGATTTGTGTGTTTCCGGCTTTTGCAGTATATTTTATTGCAGGCAAGAAAAATAATATTAAACTTGATGTTGTTGTATTCGGTGCATTGCCTGCCTTTATATTTTCCTTACTAACAATATTTGTTTTTACCGAATACAAAGATGCTATAATCAGATATATGGTTGCTTATCTTGATATGGTAATAAGTGGATATGAGAAACAGGGGGGCAACTTTGACTCAAATGCATACCTTTTATATCTAAAAAACAATAAGGATGCCTTTGCCTACACAATGGTACATTTAATGCCTGCGTTCAGTTTTTCCTACTCGGCTCTTTTGACTGTGATTTGCAGAAAGTTTTATTTCAAAAAAGCCAATTTGTCAGAAATACGATATAGGGTAAACGACAAATTGATTATTTTATTTGTTATCGGTGGCTTTTTTATAATTTCAAGTGATTTCAATTATAAGCTTGTTTCGTATAACACTTTGATAATTTTTACAACATTATTCTTTCTTCAGGGGCTTGATATAATAAATTATTATTTTACCAGGTGGAGATTAAGTTACTTTTTGAGACTTATTTTGTATATACTGATATTTAGCGAGCCGCCCGTAATCGTTTTGGTTGCAATATTCGGTCTTTTTGATACCTGGTTTGATATGACAAAAATAAAATTTAGGAAAAGCGGTTAATTTTATGAGTGATAAATCCACTGCTTCTATCGTAAGCATATCCACGGCAGTATTGTTGACGTTGGTCAAAGGGGTAGCAGGATTTATGATAGGTTCACTGGCTTTGCTATCGTCGGCGGTGGATTCGGTTTTAGATATACTGTCTTCAACTATCAATTATTTTGCCATAAAAAAATCTGAAGAGCCACCAGATGAAAAACATCCGTTTGGTCATGGAAAATTTGAATCTCTTGCAACATTTTTGCAATCCTTCATAATCTTTTTGTCGGGTGCCTTTATTTTGTATAAATCCTATGAAAAATTTATGTCAAAAGGTACTGTGAAAAACATAGATTCCGGGCTATATGTTATGATTTTTGCAATTGTATCTACATTAATCCTTACGCTTTATTTAAGGATGGTGGCCCGAAAAACAAATTCGTCAATATTGAAAGCGGATGCGATGCATTATGAAATAGATATACTTACAAACGCCGGAATATTGATATCTTTTGTTGTCATAAAATTTACGAATTTACACATTATTGACCCTCTTATTTCTGCAGTTATTTCTGTATATATAATTTACTCTTCAGTAAAGCTCAGTGTTGAGGTTTCAAAAGATTTGCTCGATGTTGAGTTGCCTGAGGAAATAAAAAAAGATATAGTGAAAATTCTAAACAGTTTCGACAATTTGCATGTAGATTTTCATAAACTTAGAACAAGAAGGTCAGGCTCTCAAAAATTTCTTGATTTACATTTGACATTGTGTAAAGAGTTAAGCTTGTCGGATGCACATAAGATTGCGGATTTGATAGAAAACAGGCTGAAGGACAAAATAGTTGATCTTGATGTAACGATACATATTGATCCGTGTGATATAAAAAATTGTCCCGGGATTGATGCTTGCAATGATTCTAAATTAAGGTTAGAGTTAGATAAAATAAGTAATGATGGAGGATAAAATGTCAGACTTTGTTCAAAACCTTATTGCAGAAAGGCTTGGTGGAAATATGTTTGGTAAAGATACCAAGATTTACAAATTTGAAAAAATCAAACGTGCCAAAAGGGCAGCACATGAAGCAAATCCCGGAAAAGAACTTATAGATATGGGGGTTGGCGAGCCTGATGATATGGCAAATATTGCAATTGTGAATGTACTTAAAGAAGAGGCAATGAAGAAGGAAAACAGATTTTATTCTGACAACGGTATTCAGGAGTTTAAAGATGTAGCTGCAGAATATATGAAAAAGAGATTTGGTGTAGATATAAACCCTCAGACAGAAATAAATCATGCAATAGGCTCAAAACCTGCGCTTGCGATGATCCCATTTTGTCTTATCAATCCTGGAGACTATGCCTTGATGACTATCCCTGGATATCCTGTTACAGGGACTATCACAAAGTATCTTGGGGGGCAAGTTTATAACCTTCCTTTGACAAAAGAAAATAACTTTTTGCCAGACCTTGACAGTATTCCTGAAGATATAAGAAAAAAGGCCAAGATACTTTATCTGAATTATCCAAATAATCCTACGGGAGCGCTGGCAGATAAAAAATTTTTTGAAAAGGTTGTAAAATTTGCAAAAGAAAATGATATTGCGGTTGTGCATGATGCAGCTTATATAGAGCTTACTTATGGCGAAGAACAACCATCTTTTTTATCCGTTGAAGGAGCCAAAGAGGTAGGTATAGAAATACATTCTTTATCAAAATCTTTCAATATGACAGGATGGAGAATGGCTTTTGTTTGCGGAAATGAGACTCTGGTCAAGGCTTTTGCTACAGTGAAAGACAACAATGATTCAGGTCAATTTATTCCGATTCAAAAGGCAGCAGCATATGCCCTTTCACATCCTGAATTAATAAATGAGATAAGAGATAAATATAAAAGAAGACTTGTCAAACTTGCAAAAGTGTTAAGGGATAATGGTTTTTATGTTAACGAGCCAAAGGGGACTTTTTATCTGTACTTCGAAATACCAAAGGGGACCAAAAGTGGCAGGAAGTTTGAAAATGCCGAGCAATTTTGTGACTATCTTATTAGAGAAAAGCTTATTTCATCAGTACCATGGGATGATGCGGGGCATTTTTTGAGATTTACTGTTACCTTTGAGGCAAAAGATTTGGCTGATGAAGAAAGGGTAATTGGTGAAATTGCAAGAAGGCTATCAGAAGAAGAATTTATATTTTAATTCAGGAGAAAAAGGTGGATGTAATATTTATGGGTACGCCGCTTACGGCTGTTCCTATCTTGAAAAGTCTTATAGATGATAAAGAAATTAATGTCAGGCTTGTGGTGTGTCAGCCAGATAAACCAAAGGGGAGGGGGAACAAATTGACCCCTCCACCTGTTAAGGAAATTGCTGTTGAGCATAATATTGAAGTTTTTCAGCCGGAAAAATTGAAGAATAATTTAGATGCATTAAACAAGCTGAAAAGTTATGATGTTGATTTTCTTGTGGTTGTCGCCTACGGTAAAATATTGCCTAAAGAGGTACTGGATATACCCAGGAAGGCTCCGGTAAATGTACATTATTCACTTCTTCCAAAGTATAGGGGCGCTGCACCGGTCAATTGGGCAATTATAAATGGAGAAACTGAAACAGGTGTGACAACAATGCTTATGGATGAAGGGCTTGATACAGGTGATATTTTGTTGGTAGAAAAAACAAGAATTGACAGGAAAAATAGTGAACAGTTACTTGTTGAGTTATCGGATATTGGCGCACAGTTATTGCTGAAAACACTTAAAGAATTTGATAAAATTAAACCTATAAAGCAGGATGATTCACTTGCAAGTTATGCCCCTATAATCAAGAAAGATGAAGGTCTTATAAACTGGAACAGTGATGCTGACTATATTGAAAGGACAATCAGGGGATTTTATCCATGGCCTTCGGCTTTTACAAAACTCAACGGGCTTACATTTAAAATATTTGATGCAGAGATTGTAACTGATAACCCTGATGTAGAACCGGGTACTGTTTACGAGGTTACCAGGGACTTTATGTTAGTCAAATGTGGCAATTACTCACTGAAGCTAAAAGAAGTACAACTTGAAGGCAAGAAAAGAATGGATGTAAAAAGTTTTCTTGCCGGATACAAAGTCGAAAAAGGGATTGTACTTGGATAAAAGCTTAAAGCCTGAGAAGAAGAGGCTTTTTATATATTTGCTTGGGATTTCTTCGGCTGTAACCCTGTTGCTCCTTTTTTTTGTGTGGTATGTTTCACTGAAGGGGATTTCAAGTGTTTCTGGTATTGCAGGTATTATTTTTTCATTAATTGTAGCAGGATTTGGTCTGTTTCTTGCTTTTTCTACTTTTATTATCGTTATAACTATGATTTCTGGTAAACAAACCAAAATTGCCAGAAGAATGAGAGGGTTGGTTACAAGGTTTTTGTTTCCGGTCGTTATGCGGGTCGCAAAAATTTTAAAAGTAGACAGAGACAAAATAATTAGATCGTTTATTGCAGTGAATAATGAACTTGTGCTGGAATCACTGATAGGCAAAAAGGTTAATAATCCATTGGTATTGCTTCCCCACTGTATTCAGCTTGAAGATTGTGAACTTAAAATTACAAAAGACATCTTAGTATGTAAAAAGTGTGGTAAGTGTGATATAAAGGGGCTTGCAAATATTGCCGAGAAATATAAATTAAATGTGAGTGTTGCAACAAGTGGTACAATTGCCAGAAGGATAGTTAAAGAGACAAAACCTGATATTATTATTGCTGTTGCTTGTGAGAGGGATTTGTTAAGTGGGATTCAGGATACTTATCCTTTGCCGGTTATAGGGATACTTAATGAGAGACCATATGGGGACTGTTTAAACACTAAAGTTAACACTAATACGATTGAGAAATTGATAGAAAAAATATATATCGGAGGAAATAATGGGTAACACACTAAAAACAGTATTTTTTATGACTTTGCTTACAATACTGTTTATGTTAATTGGCGGGATGCTTGGCGGTCGAAATGGAATGATGTTTGCATTTATCTTTGCATTGGGAATGAATTTCTTCTCGTATTGGTTTAGCGACAAAATAGTGCTTTCAATGTACAGAGCAAAAGAGGTTACTGAAAGTGACGCACCTGAGTTGTATTCAATTGTTAGAAATCTTGCCCAGAAGGGTGGCCTTCCTATGCCAAAAGTTTACATAATTCAAAATCCTGCTCCAAATGCATTTGCTACAGGGAGAAATCCTCAAAATGCTGCGGTTGCGGTAACTACGGGGATTTTACAACTTTTAAACAGGGATGAACTTGAAGGTGTACTGGCACATGAGCTTGCTCATATCCACGGCAGAGATATTCTTATAGGTACAATCGCTGCTACATTTGCAGGTGCAATAATGATGCTTGCTGATTGGGCAAGATGGGCAATGATATTTGGTGGTGGCCGTGATGATGAAGAAGGGGGAAGTCCATTAGGTGCTATTGGTGCAATTGTTGCTATGATAATAGCTCCTATCGCAGCTCTTTTAATTCAAATGGCAATTTCAAGGTCAAGGGAATATCTCGCAGACCAGAGAGGCGCAGCGCTTTGTGGCAATCCTGTTGCCCTTGCCAATGCCCTAAGGAAAATTGCTTACGGTGTTGAAAAAATGCCAATGGATGCAAAGCCTGCAACTGCTCATATGTTTATCATGAACCCCTTAACAGGGAGAAATTTGATGAATTTATTTTCTACTCACCCCCCGGTTGAAGAGAGAATAAGAAGGCTTGAAAAGATGGTTTACGGTGGATAGAAACAGAAGGAGGCTGTACAGCCTCCTTGTTGATTTTTATTACGGCAAGCTTACTGAAGATTATTTTGAAGACACCACATACCGAAAAGTTTATAGAAAATTATATTTTGAAATATTCAGGCACCTCTCATTTATTGAAAAGTCATTGGCTCTTTATTTGAAAAAAGATACCCCCGTGGAGCTTTATGCTGCATTAACTCTTGGGGCATCCCAGATACTTTTTATGAACGACATTCCTGATTATGCAGCAGTGAATGAAACTTTAAATATTTTAAAACCCAAACAGAGGGGGTTTGTTAATGCGGTTTTAAGGAAGCTTATAACTCAAAAAGATGAAATACTAAAAAATTATAGTATTTATGATGATTTTCCAGAGTGGTATGTAAACAAATTGAAAAAAAACTTTGGTGAAGAAAATCTGACGGAAATTTTATATTCACTGAACAACCCGCCTCTCAACAATTATATAGACCTGTCAAGTCTAACATTTTATAACTATGAAAATTTTGAAGATATTCCAGCACAGGCTTTGCCTGTTGACAGGGCTTCTGCACTTATACCTCTTATTACAAAAGATTTGAAGGTAGATAAAATTATGGATGCGTGTGCAGCTCCTGGTGGCAAAACGGTAATTTTAAGTAAGATTCACCCTCTGGCTGAAATAAATGCTTTTGAAAGGGATCAAAATCGAGCCAGAAAATTAAATGAAAATGTTGAAAAATACAAGTGTACAAATGTAAAAACATTTAACGCCGATGTTTTAAAATATGAACATTTACAAAGGTATGATCTGATTCTACTTGATGCACCATGCTCTTCACTTGGGACTATTAAAAGGCATCCTGAGGTCAGGTTTTTAAGAAATCAAAAAATACTAATCAAAAACTCAATCAAGCAACTAAAATTTCTGACTACATTGTCTGATTTTGTGAAAATTGGTGGTTTTATCCTTTACAGTGTTTGCTCAAATGAAAGTGAAGAGGGGGTCCAGGTAATAAATAATTTCTTAAAAAATAAGAGTAATTTTGAGATCGTACCTGTAAATGCACCTGATGAGTTTTGCTTAGGCGATTTTTTTTATTCGGTTCCTCATAAAACAGAAACGGACGGATTTTTTGCTGCACTTTTAAAAAGAGTTGCCTGATAATTATGAAAAAGATAGTTGAAGAATTAAAATTAGTTGCTGATAAGGATTACAAGCGGGCTGATATCTTTTTGAGTGAAAAGACAGGAAAAACAAGAAGTTTTTGCCAGAAGCTTGTGGAATTGGAGCTTGTCAGCCTTAATGGAAAAGTTTTAAAAAAAACATCTACTAAAATAAATCAAGGCGATTATCTCGTTGTATCTATTTTGGAAGAGGAAAAACCTAATCTTGAGCCGAAAAAGATTGATTTTGAAATAGTTTTTGAACACAAGGAATATCTAATAATTAATAAGCCTGCCGGGATTGTGGTCCATCCGGCGCCTGGTAACTACAGCAACACGCTTGTGAACGGCCTTGTTTATATGTTTTCTTTTGAAATAAATGAGGGTGATTTCAGGCCTGGAATAATCCACAGGCTCGATAAGGATACATCTGGACTAATGATTGTAGCAAAAAACTATAACGCTAAAGAGAGACTATCCAAGCTCTTTAAGGAAAGGGACCTGGAAAAAAGATATATCTGTATTGCATATGGTAGTCCAAAAGAAAATTTTTATAATATTGAAAATCATATTGGTCGCCACAAAATAAACAGAAAGAAGATGTGTGTAAATGAAGACGGCAAGTTTGCTAAAACAGATGTTTTTATTTTGAAAAGGTTTAAAAACGAGTTTATTGCAGATGTAAAGATTTATACTGGCAGAACTCATCAGATACGAGTACATATGTCTTTTCTTGGATTCCCTATAATAGGGGATGAAGTGTATGGTAACAAATTTTCTCTTTCCTATCCGATAAAAAGGCAGGCATTGCACTCATATTATTTAAAATTTATATGTCCTTTTGATAATATTGAGAGGGAAGTAAATATTGATTTGCCGGAAGATATGCAAAATCTAATAGATTGTCTTAATTGAAAAACGAATAATTATTGATTTTATTTATAGGAATTATCGGGTAAAAAATATAGTCATTTCCTTTTAAGTTGTGAATCCTAAAACAATGTTTCTTGTTGACACTTATTAATCTCTATGATACATAATGCATACTGTATACAAAATACAGAGGTGAGAATATGAGCGGATATCTTCCAATAGCGTTAATGTTAGTAATTTCAGCACTGATAGGTATTATCATTGTGAGTGTAGGTTTTTTGATAAGACCTAAAAAACCTGAAAAGGTTAAGTTAAGCGTTTATGAATGTGGTATGCCTGAATTCAGTGATGCCCGAAGACGCTACAATGTAAGGTTTTATGTAATTGCAATGCTTTTTGTTATTTTTGATGTGGAAACAGTTTTTCTTTTTCCCTGGGCGGTAGCATTTGATATGTTGGGGATTTTCGGGCTTATTGAAATGATCTTGTTTATAGTGATATTAGTATTTGGTTACTTCTATGCTTGGAAGAAAGGAGCGTTAGAATGGGCGTAATGGAGCATAAGTTTTCTGACAACATTATTACTGCTACTGTTGACGGAGTAATAAACTGGGCCAGAAGATCTTCTCTATGGCCGGTTACGTTTGGTCTTGCATGTTGTGCCATTGAAATGATGGCTGTTGGTGCATCAAAATATGACCTTGATAGGTTGGGTGTCATATTTAGAGCCACACCAAGGCAGGCTGATTTGATGATTGTGGCAGGTACTGTTACAAGGAAAATGGCACCTGTTGTGAGAAAGGTCTATGATCAGATGCCTGAACCAAAGTGGGTTATAGCTATGGGTAGCTGTGCCACAAGTGGCGGTATTTTTGATACATATTCTACTGTTCAAGGTGCAGATGAGATTGTTCCTGTCGACTTTTACATTCCCGGTTGTCCTCCAAGGCCAGAGGCGCTACTTGATGCGATTGTTGCATTGCAGGAGAAAATTAAAGGCAACAAGGTCTTGAGAAAGTGAGGTGTATGATGGGATTTGAGAGTTTGTTGAAAGAATTGGCAGGAAAATTTGACTCAAAGATTAATGGATATACTCAGTATGGTTGTAATTTTATCAATGCTCCTGCTGATATTGCAAAGGAAGTTTTGAAAAGTCTTAAATGTGATTATGGGTTTACATATCTGGTTGATATAGTAGCTATCCACTGGCCAAAAAAGAATGAAAAGTTTGAGCTTTCTTACAATCTGTTTAATGTAGATAAAAAACTTAGAGTTTTTGTTAAGGTTGCTCTTGCTGAACCCGAATTTGAAACGGTTACTGATATATGGAAATCTGCAGATTTTCTTGAGAGAGAGCAGTATGATCTCGTTGGGGTTACATTTAAAGGGCATCCGGATTTGAGAAGGATACTTATGCCTGATTTCTTTGAGGGTCATCCTCTCAGGAAGGAGTATGGTCTTAAGGACAGAAGCTGGTTTAATTCTGTCGATGAGCAAAACCTTGGCATAAAGTTTACAAAATAGGGTTTGGGGATAGACTATGGAAAATATAAGCACAAAAGATAATTTAAGTGAAATTATAACGGTCAATATGGGGCCTCAGCACCCAAGTACGCATGGTGTATTGAGGCTTGTGGTAGATCTTGATGGTGAGACTATAGTTGATGTGAGACCTGATGTAGGTTTTCTCCACAGAGGTGTGGAAAAACTTGCTGAAAACAGGACATATCATCAGTTTATACCGTTGACGGACAGGTTGGACTACCTTTCCCCTTTGTCAAATAATTTAGGTTATTGTCTGGCCGTAGAAAAGTTCTTTAATGTTAAAATACCTGAAAGAGCTGAATATTTAAGGGTTATATTTGCTGAGCTTGCCAGAGCAGCCAGTCACCTTGTCTGGATTGCAACTCATGCTCTTGATATTGGAGCGATGACTGTATTTCTTTATGCTTTTAGGGAAAGAGAGCTTATTCTTGATATGTTTGAGATTGCCACAGGTCAGAGGATGACCAGTTCATGGATAAGAATAGGTGGTATAAGGGAAGACGTCCCACCTTTGTTTCTGGAAAAACTGAAGGAGTTTGTGTCAATATTTGATGAAAGGATAGACACCTATGAAAGGCTCCTTACGAAAAACAGAATCTGGCTAAAAAGAACGGTAGGTGTTGGGTATCTTTCTAAAGAAGACGCTTTAAGTTACGGTGTAAGTGGTCCAATAATGAGAGGTTCCGGAGTTGATTTTGACTTAAGGCGTGATGAACCATATGGAATATATGATAGATTCGAATTTGATGTCCCTGTCAGAGAAGAAGGGGATATATATGCAAGGTACCAGGTAAGAGTTGAAGAGATGAGGCAGGCTAACAGAATACTTAAGCAGGCTTTGGAGCAGATTCCTGAAGGACCTGTTATGACCGATGATCCGAGAGTTGCTATGCCTTCCCATCAGGAAGTTTATGAAAGAATGGAAGCGTTAATTAGAAGATTTTATCTTATTTCAAAAGGCTTTAAAACTCCTAAGGGTGAAACGTATGCCTGTGTTGAAGCACCTAAAGGGGAACTTGGTTATTATATTGTTAGTAATGGCGAGGAAAGGCCATATAGACTTAAAATTAGAGCTCCTTCGTTTGTGAATCTTGGCGCTATTAACAAAATGGCTAAAGGAGCAATGGTTGCTGACCTGGTCGGTATAATCGGTAGCGTTGATATCGTTCTTGGTGAAATAGATAGGTAGGTGTAATATGTCTGAGAAAGCTATTGAAATGCAAGACAACCAGGAAGAAGTAATCCAGGAAATAGATTTATCCGCCGTAGATGAAATATGTGCAAAATATAGCGGTAAAAAAGGAGCAGTTATTCCGGTTTTACAGCAGGTTCAGGAACATTACGGTTATCTTTCAAGGGAAATGATTGAAAGGATAGGGGAAAATCTTAATGTGTCACCTCATCAGCTATATGGGGTTCTTACTTTTTATGCTCAGTTTTACACAACACCAAGAGGCAAGTATGTTATAAGGGTTTGTCGTGGAACTGCTTGTCACGTAAAAGGTTCAGGGAGAATCTCTGAGGTTGTTAAAGAGGAATTTGGTATTGGAAATGGTGAGACTTCAAGCGACTTAAAATTTACCCTTGAAGAAGTTTCTTGTATAGGTGCGTGTGGTATGGCTCCGGTAATAATGATTAATGATAAGACCTATGGTAATCTGACCCCTGAAAACGCGAGAGCGATTTTCAGAGAATATGCAAATAAAGAGGAATAGGGGTAAAAGCATGGGTGAACACATAATAGATAATTACGAAGTACATGTTTGTATGGGTACAGCTGGTGTAGCATCAGGTGGTACAGAGGTTATGGAGGCCTTCAGGAAGGCCTTCGAAGATGCAGGCCTGCCAGCAGAGATAAAAGAGAGAAATTGTAAAGTCAAGGCAACAGGTTGCAGGGGACTTTGTGCGAGGGATGTACTTGTGGATATTTATGTCCCAGGGAAAGAAGCTGTTACCTATGAGCATGTTACTGCTGAAATGGTTCCAACTATAGTGCAGGAACATGTGGTTGGCGGCGAGGTGGTAAAAAAGTGGGCTGCCAAGGACGATTATTACGATTTCTATAAACATCAAAAGAGATATGTTTTAAAGGATTGTGGTAAGGTTGACCCCGACAGTATTGACGACTATATAGCTCACGGCGGATATGAGGCAATTAAAAAGGTATTAAAAGAAATGACCCCTGAGCAGGTTATAGAAGAGGTTAAGAAGTCAGGACTTAGAGGTAGAGGGGGCGGTGGTTTCCCTACCGGCTTAAAGTGGACATTCTGTAGAAATTCTCCCGGGGATTTGAAATATCTAATTTGTAATGCAGACGAAGGTGACCCTGGTGCCTTTATGGATAGAAGTATAATAGAAGGTAACCCGCATGATGTTATTGAAGGGATGCTTATTGCGGCTTATGCAATAGGTTGCAAGGAAGGATATATATATTGTAGGGCTGAGTACCCACTTGCAATAATCAGGGTTAAAAAAGCCTTAAAGGATGCTGAAGAAAGAGGATTTTTAGGGAAAAATATATTAGGAACTGATTTTGAATTCCACCTTCACTTAAAAGAAGGTGCTGGGGCTTTTGTCTGTGGTGAAGAGACAGCGCTTATTGCTTCAATAGAAGGGGAAAGAGGTATGCCCCGCTCAAGACCACCTTTCCCTGCAGTGAAAGGCTTGTGGGGGAAGCCCTCAAATGTCAATAATGTAGAAACATTCGCAAATCTTCCGATGATTATTTTAAATGGTGCTGACTGGTATGCGTCAATTGGTACCGAAAAATCAAAGGGAACAAAAATATTTGCTCTAAGTGGAAAGGTTAAAAGTACAGGGCTTATAGAAGTTCCCATGGGGATTACCGTCCGCCAATTGATTTTTGATGTTGGTGGAGGAATTCCTAAAAAAAGAAAATTTAAGGCAGTGCAGCTCGGTGGCCCATCAGGTGGATGTTTGCCTGAGAGTCTTCTCGATACACCTATTGACTATGACTCACTTATTGCAGCTGGTGCGATGATGGGTTCCGGTGGTGTCGTTGTTATGGATGAAACAAACTGTATGGTTAACGTGGCACACTTTTTCTTAACTTTCACTCAGAGAGAATCATGCGGTAAATGTATTCCGTGTAGAATAGGGACAAAAACAATGCTTGATATTCTTGCAAGGATTACAAAAGGTCAGGGTAGAGAAGGTGATATAGAGCTTCTGGAAAGTTTGGCTCAAGATATTAAAGTCTCTTCGTTATGTGGTTTGGGACAGACTGCACCTAACCCTGTTCTTACGACAATCAGATATTTCAGGCATGAATATGAGGCTCATATTAAAGAAAAAAGGTGCCCGGGTAGAGAATGTACCGAATTAGTAAAGTTTGAGGTACAAGAAGACGCATGTAAAAAATGTGGTATCTGTTTTAAGGTGTGTCCGGTAAATGCAATTACCTGGGAAAAAGGAAAAGTGGCATACATTGACAAGAGCAAGTGTGTTAAATGTCGTGAATGTATTGTAAACTGTCCTTTTAACGCAATAGATTAAGAAAAGAGGGTGAGCGTATGGTTACCGTTAAAATAGACGGCAGAGAAGTACAGGTAGAGCCAAATAGCACGATTTTACAAGCTGCGGAAAAAGCTGGTGTCCATATTCCGGTATTATGTCATCATAAGACATTAAATCCGTTTGGAGCCTGCCGTGTTTGTTTGGTCGAGGTTGTTGGAAACCCTAAGCTTATGACTGCCTGTACCACACCTGTAACTGATAAAATGGAAATAGTTACACAGAACGAAAAACTACAAAAATTGAGAAGAACGGTTATAGAGCTTCTCCTTATCAACCACCCGTTAGACTGTCCTGTTTGTGACAAGGGTGGGGACTGTATGCTTCAGGATCTTACATTTGAGGTTGGCCTTACGAATGTAAGGTTTGACCCGAAACCAAACGATACGCCATTTGACCACACAAACCCATTTATTGAAAGAGATATTGATAGATGTGTGCTTTGTGGCAAATGTGTAAGAATTTGTGACGAAGTTGTTAATATTCAGGCAATAAGCTTTATAAACAGAGGTACGGAAACATACATTGGGACCTCATTTGACCAACCGTGGAATTGTGAATACTGCGGTCAATGTATGAGCGTTTGTCCTGTCGGTTCATTGAATAACAGGGTATATTTGTTTAAAAACAGACCGTGGAATCTTGAAAAGACAGAGTCTGTTTGCGGTTTTTGTTCATGCGGATGTTCAATTATAGTTGAGCATGAAGATAATGAAGTTTATAAAATCTCCGAAGATCCTGATTTAGGCGTAAACCATGGCTTTTTATGTGCAAAAGGGAGATTCGGGTATGAGCTTATTAACTCGCCTGAAAGGGAGAAGACTCCAAAGATTAAAAAATCGGGGGAATTTTCAGAAAGCAGCATAGAAGAGGCAATAGAATATGTTGCCGCTAAAATAGGTGAAATAAAAGGTAAGTATGGTGCTGATTCAATTGGGGTATTGGTTTCTCCAAGAGTGACAAATGAAGAAGCATTTTTAGCTCAAAAATTTGCAAGAGAGGTAATTGGAAGTAATAATGTGTTCTCATTTGAAACGGTTAATGCTTTGCCTGAAGGGACATACGAGGATGTGGAAAACTCTGACAACCTAATAGTATTAAATATAGATGTAACCGAGTCAAATCCGGTACTAGGTTATGCAATAAGAAGAATGGGTAGAAAAGAAGAGACTACACTTAGTGTATTCTACCCAAAAGTGACTTCACTTAAGAGAGTAGCAACCAACTTTTTTACCGGCAAGCCGTCAGAGGTATATGAGAAGATAGAAAATTTTATAAACGGACTTAAGGGTGATGGTGAATTTAAAGATTTGGCTGATAGTTTTAAAGGCGCTAAAAAGCCTGTTTTAGTTTACAATCCATACGATGAACTCGATTTGTACTATGCTAATGAGATAAAAACTCTAGTTAATAATGTGATAACTGTACCTTGCAGATTAAAAAACAACTCTCAAGGTATAGTAGATATGGGTTGTACCCCTTACTATAAACCGGGTTATGTAAAAACAGAAGCACAGGCTGATTTTCGAAAGGTGTTGGAAGATGGTAGCTTAAGGGCACTTGTAATCTTAGGTGAAAATCCACTATTGCACCCTGAATATAGTGACCTTGGGGATATTTTAGGCAAGCTTGACTTTTTGGCAGTTACCGATCCGTTTATGAGTGAAGTCGCGGAGCTATCTGAAGTATATATACCTGTATCACTTTTTGCTGAAAAAGATGGTACATTTACTAACTTTGAGGGAAGGGTTCAGAGCTTAAACAAGACTGTAGACAATGGAGTAATATCTGATCTTGAGTTTTTGGCATTACTATCTGCAAGGTTAGGCGTAAACCTTCCTAAAGGTATTGATGAGGTTCAAGATTTAATCAGAAAAGAGGTGCCACTATACAATGATGTTGATTTTAATGGTGGAACAGTCAAATATCCGTTTGTGTTAGACGGAGCATTTGCTCTTAAAAAGGTTTCGCCAAAAGGTAAAGGAAAATTTAAAGTTTTCCCTGGTTCATTAAGACTTCATTCAGGTTCATTTACTAGAAGATCTCAGGATCTGAGTAGGGTGTACGCTGAGCCGGCAGTTGAAATAAACCCTACAGATGCATCTAAACTTAATGTAGGAGATGGAGACTATATTATTCTGAAGTTTGAAGATACAACTAGAAAGTTTAGAGTTGCTGTAGTTAAAGGTATGCCGGATGGTGTTGTTTCTTTGCCTAATGATTTCAAAGAGACAGCTGATCTCTTCCACAAAGGGAAGTATTTAAAGGTAGATTTAGTTAAACATAATGGATAATAAATTGCAGGAAGCTTTGAGGATGTATAATATGGGAAACTATTCCGGAGCAATTGAGATACTTAGTGGGTATATACAGGACAGTAAAGATAGTGATGGTTTAGCCAATTACTATCTTGGTCTTTCCTTGTATGACTCAGGCAGACTTAGTGAGTCGGAAAAGCATTTTAAAAATGCAGTTTCCCTTAATCCAAAAAGTGCCAAATATTATTATAGACTTGGGCTTGCATGTGCAAGGCTGATGAAGTTTTCCGAGGCGATACAATATCTGACTAAGGCGATAGAATTGGCTGAAGATAACGTAAGAGCCAAGTACATGTTAGGTACAGTCTATTTTAAAATTGGCAATCTGCAGGAAGCAAAAAAGATATTTAATGAGATTAAAGAGAATAATGAAGAAAATGCAGCAGCAGTATATTATTTGGGGTTATGTGAGTACTATTTGGGAAATATTGAAGAAGCCGAAAAGCTTTTTAAAAGGACTCTGACAATCAACAGTGACTACTTGGATGCTTATAAAAAGCTTGGTGATTTGTACTTTACAAAGCATGATTATGAAGAGGCTTCCAAATGTTATTTTAAGGCATACAGCAGAGGGATAATGGATATAACACTATTGCTTAATTATTCCTTAGCTCTGATAGGGTTGACGAAATATGACGAGGCAGAAGAAGTTCTTGAAACTGCGAGCAAAAATTACCCTAATAACCCCGAAGTTGAAAAGTTGGTTGAAGTTTTTAAAGATATAAAAAAATTATAAGAGGTTGGCTATGCTTTTAGAGATTCTCTTAGTAGTAATCAAAATCCTAATCGTTATCACAGTTTTACTTTTAGGTGTAGCCTATATGACCTGGCTTGAAAGAAAAGTCATCGGTCATATGCAGGTAAGGCTTGGTCCGACACACGTAGGTTGGAAAGGTTTGTTACAACCTATCGCAGACGGACTGAAACTTGTTGCTAAAGAGGACATAGTTCCTGATATGGTTGATAAGCCGGTTTATATTATAGCTCCGCTATTAAGCTTAATTCCGGCGTTATCAGCATTTGCGGTTATCCCTTTTGCTGATAAGTTTACACTGTTTGGCTATCAGATCCAGCCATACATCAGTGACGTCAACATTGGTCTTCTTTATGTGTTAGCTTTATCTTCAGTCGGTACATACGGTCTTATTATGTCCGGATGGGCATCAAACTCCAAGTATGCTCTTCTTGGAAGTTTGAGGTCTTCAGCGCAGGTTATTAGTTATGAGACTGCAATGGGACTTGCCCTTATTGGACCAATTCTTCTTGCTGGTACTGTTAGCCTTAAAGGGATCACTGAGGCTCAGGCTGGAGGGCTATGGTATATAGTTCCACAATTTGTGGCATTTGTTGTATACCTTATCTCTGCAATAGCCGAAACAAACAGGGCGCCTTTTGACTTGCCAGAGGCAGAGACAGAGCTTGTTGCTGGTTTTCATGTGGAATACTCAAGTATGAAGTTTGCAATGTTCTTTTTGGCAGAATATGCAAATATGTACGTAGTTTCTTCAATAGCTGCAATAGTTTTTCTTGGTGGATGGAATGGTCCTGTTTTACCGGGATTTGTATGGTTTGTGTTGAAGGTTTTATTCTTCATGTTCTTCTACCTGTGGCTAAGGGCTACATTGCCAAGGCTTAGGTTTGACCAGCTTATGGCGCTTGGTTGGAAAATATTGATACCTATTGCCTTAGCAAATATAGTTATAACATCTATAGTTGTTTATGTGATAAGGTAGGGGGTGCTTAATGAAGAATATATTTGATACGATATTTTTTACTGAAATATTCCAGGGCTTAGGTGTAACTCTTAAGCACATGTTTAAAAAGCCTGTAACAGTCAGGTACCCTTATGAAGAGTCCCCTATCTACAAATTTAGAGGGATTCATTATATGAATGTCGATGAGAGAGGGGTGAGCAAATGTGTTGGTTGCTACCTTTGTGAAAAGGTCTGCCCTGCTGAATGTATTCATATAGAAACAGATGCCGGTCCTAACGGTGAGAGATTGGTAAGGAAGTTTGAAATAGATTTATCAAGATGTATTTACTGTGGATTTTGTGAAGAGGCTTGCCCTAAAGATGCAATTCACATGAGTGACAGGTATGATACTGTAGATAGCACCAGGGATAATTATATTATCAACATGAGATACATGGTAGAGAATAGGAAAAATGTCAAAGGAGAATAGATTATGGAACAGGTGATTTTTTATATTCTTGCGTTTGTAGCTATAGTTTCGTCCCTGTTTATGATAACTAGGAATAGCCCTGTGCACTCAGCATTATGGATGCTTCTTACTTTTTTTGCAGTTGCCGGAATCTTTGTACAATTAGATGCAGAGTTTGTTGCTGCAATTCAGGTATTGGTATATGCAGGGGCAATTTTGGTTTTATACCTGTTCGTTGTTATGCTTCTTAACCCTAAATCACATGGGTTTATAAAGGTTCCGTTCAGGTATGTAATCGGAGTTGTCGCATCTATTATAATAGTGTTTCAGGTGCTTATGACTCTTAAAAGCTCTGAAGTAATTGGTAAACTTGGATGGGTAACTCCTCAGTTGGCGCAAGAACTTGGTAATGTTAAAATGTTCGGTAAAGAGCTTTTTACGACCTATTTGGTGCCCTTTGAAATTGCATCTATATTATTGTTAATAGCAATGATTGGGGCAATAGTTCTTGCTAAAAAGGATTAAGGAGGAGGGTTTATGACTTTACAGCATTATTTAGCACTTAGTGCAATTATTTTTGGTATAGGGATGACTGGAGTTCTTGTAAGGAGAAACTTGATCGTAATGTTTATGTCATTAGAGCTTATGCTTAATGCAGTAAATATAAATTTAGCAGCATTTTCTAAATATTTACATGCAATGAACGGCCAAGTTTTTATAGTTTTTGTTATGGCAGTTGCTGCTGCTGAGGCTGCGGTCGGTTTAGCCCTGATCATTACTCTCTTTAAAAATAAAGAGACAATTAATGCAGATGAAGTAAACTTTTTTAAGGGATAGGAGATAATGATGATAGAGTTATTAATTCTGTTGGCACCTTTAGCAGCCCTATTAATTAATGGTATATTCGGAAGGCTTTACATTAAAAACAATGCTCATTACATTGCAATAGCAGGTGTTCTTGTGTCTCTACTTGTTTCTCTGATTACTTTTGTCAGAGTCATGGGGGGACATACTGTAGATACTGTAGTATATGAGTGGGTTTTAGCCGGAGATATAAAGATACCTTTTGGAATACTTGTAGACCAACTAACGGCTTACATGCTTGTGGTGGTAACTTTTGTAAGCACTATGGTACATATATACTCCATTGGCTACATGCACGATGATCCTGGTTACTGGAGATTTTTCACATATCTTTCAATATTTACATTTTCAATGTTAGTTCTTGTATTAGGTAATAATTTCCTAATGCTTTTTGTTGGTTGGGAGTTAGTTGGACTGTCCTCTTACCTTCTTATCGGTTTCTGGTATGAGAAGAAGAGTGCAGCAGATGCCAACAAAAAGGCATTTGTAGTAAACAGGATAGGGGACTTTGGTTTTTATGTTGGCTTGCTTTTAGTGTTGGTAACTTTTAGAAGTCTAAACTATTCAGATGCCTTTAATCATGAAGCGATAGTGCATGTTAAAGAAGCAACATTTAAAGTTTTTGGTGCGAATTTAAGCCTATTGGATTTAATGACTTTTGGGCTTTTCTGCGGTGCAATTGGCAAATCTGCCCAATTTCCACTTCATGTGTGGCTACCTGATGCAATGGAAGGTCCTACACCGGTTTCAGCCCTTATACATGCTGCTACAATGGTAACGGCAGGTGTTTATATGGTTGCTAGGTGCAATCCATTATTTGCTGAAGCCCATATTACAAGTAATATAGTCGTCTATATAGGTATGTTCACTGCATTATTGGGTGCTACAATAGGTCTTACTCAGTTTGACCTTAAGAGAATCCTTGCCTACTCCACTGTTAGTCAGCTTGGGTACATGATAATGGCTACAGGTGCAGGTGCATATATAGCAGCAATTTTCCACCTTTTTACTCATGCATTTTTCAAAGGGCTTCTCTTCTTGGGTTCAGGTAGCGTAATGCACGCAATGGAAAATGACCTTGATGTTAGAAAAATGGGTGGACTTAAGGCTAAGATGCCTATTACAAGATGGACATATTTAATAGGATGTATGGCAATTTCTGGTGCGGTTCCATTGATGTCAGGGTGGTTCTCAAAGGATGAGATACTTGCAATGACATTTGCAAGCGGACACTATTTCCCATGGTTTGTGACAGCTGTTGTTGGTGGAATGACTGCATTTTATATGTTTAGGTCATACTTCCTTGTATTTGAGGGCACACCAAGGGATAAACATAAGTTTGATCATGCACATGAATCACCACTAACAATGACTGTTCCATTAATATTACTTTCTATACCAGCAATTTTCGCTGGACTAGTGTTTGGTCTTCCATTAGAAAATGGTATTATCCATAAAATGCTTTCTCATGTTGTAGCTGGTCATGGTGAAGGCGGACATCATCTAAGCCATGCAACAACATATGGTTTAATGGCTCTTTCAACCGTTATCGGTATAATAGGTATTTACATAGCTTATGTATTTTATGTTCAAAAACCGGATGTATTGCCTGCTAAGACTGCTAAGGCTGCAGGTCCGATTTACAAATTATTCTACAACAAATGGTATTTTGACGAGATATATCAGGCATTCATAATTAACCCATTGGTTATGATATCAAAATTCTTATGGAAAGGTTTTGATGCCAATGTTATTGACTTTATTGTCAATGCATTCGGATGGGTGGCAAAGTTTCTCGGTAGCGTGCTTAGACATCTACAGACCGGGAGAATTCAAACATATATATTTAGCATGGTAGTAGGTGTCATCCTGCTGCTAACAATATTCTACATAGGTTAGGGGGCAGAGTATGATGGCGAATATTTTGACTATATTAATCTTCTTCCCGGTTTTAGCTGCATTCTTTCTCTTCCTCTTTTTTAGAAGTGGAAAGGCTACAATGTGGGGTGCATTTATTGCAAGTATTATCGAGCTCGTGTTGACAATGCCGCTTATGACAAATTTTGATAAATCTAATCCTGGCATGCAGTTTGTTGAAAAGTACGACTGGATCAGCTCATTTGGCATTCAGTACTATGTTGGGGTAGATGGCATTTCGATTTTAATGGTATTTTTAACCACATTGCTTACTGCAATAGCTATTTTGGGCTCATTTACATATATTCAAAAGAGACAAAGAGAGTTTTACATTGCAATGCTTATATTGGAAGCAGCAATGGTAGGTGTATTTGTCGCACTTGACTTTTTCCTCTTTTACATTTTGTGGGAAGCAATGCTAATTCCTATGTACTTGATAATCGGTGTATGGGGTGGTGCAAGAAGGATTTATGCTGCAGTTAAATTCTTTCTTTATACACTTGCAGGTTCTGTATTTATGATGCTTGCAATTATCGCACTGTATTTCAAACATGGTAGCATTACTGGAAATTACACATTTGATATTCTCGCGATATCAAGCCAATCTTATGGTGGAGGATTGTTTGAAACATTAGTATTTTTGGCATTCTTTGTTGGCTTTGCTATAAAGGTTCCAATGTTTCCGGTACACACATGGTTACCTGATGCACACGTTGAAGCACCGACTGCGGGTTCAGTAATACTTGCTGGTGTACTTCTTAAAATGGGTACTTACGGACTTTTAAGGTTCTGCTTGCCTATCACACCTATTGCGTCTATTAACTTTATGCCTTTTGTTGCAATACTTTCCGTAATTGCGATAATTTATGGTGCTCTTGTGGCCATGGTTCAGGAGGACATAAAGAAACTAGTTGCTTATTCATCAGTTAGCCACATGGGTTTTGTAACACTTGGAATTTATGCGTTCAACCAGTCAGGTATAGAAGGTGGTATTCTTCAAATGTTTAATCATGGTATTATTACGGGTGCACTCTTCCTACTTATCGGTTTGTTATATGAAAGGACTCATACAAGGATGATTGCAGATTACGGCGGAATTGCATCAAAGGTTCCAGTATATGCTACAATTTTCTTGATATTTACAATGGGGTCAATCGGTCTACCAAGTATGGGTGGCTTTATTGGTGAGTTTTTAGTACTGGTAGGAAGCTTCAAAGCATTTTCAAATATGGCAATCATAGCAGCTTCAGGGGTAATTTTTGCTGCTGTGTATATGCTATGGATGTATCAGAGAGTGTTCTTCCAGTCTTACAACACTGGTTTACACAATTTGACTGATATGAATGTAAGGGAAGTAATTTATATAATGCCTCTAATAATTTTGGTATTTTGGACAGGTATATACCCAGAGACCTTTACTTCTTATATGCATGAGAGTGTAAAACAGCTGGTAGAACAGATTCAAAGTATCAAAGTAGCGATGAATTAAGGGAGGGGATAAGATGGGTCAGAGTATAGTTTCAATTTTACCAGAAATATTGATGACCATTTTCGGATTAATGCTTATTGTTATTGATGTTATGAGTAAGGATGAGAAAAAGTCCGGAGTGGGATATTTTGGAATCGCTTTTATCCTCCTAACGCTGCTAGCATCTGTGCCAGTTGGAGGTTTTAAGATTGTTGGGTTTGATCAGATGTTAGTGTGGGATTCGTATGCATATGCATTTTTCATAGTATTTGCAATTGCCTATATCCTAACCACGCTTGGCTCTGTAGACTACTTGAAAGCTAATGGCATAAATAAGGGTGAGTATTATACTATCCTATATTTTAGTATAATTGGCATGATGTTTATGGTAAGCGCTACAGACCTTTCTGTACTTTACTTAGGTCTTGAAACAATGGCAATTGCTATGTACATAATGGCTGGTTTCAATAAAAAGGATAAGAGATCAAATGAAGCTGGGATTAAGTATTTCATAATTGGTGCTTTTTCATCAGGTATACTGTTGTACGGCTTAACTTATGTGTATGGTTATACTGGAAGTACAAAGTATTCTGTCATAGCTGAAATGTTGAGAACAAACGGCGTAGAAAACTTGAACATTAAGCTTGGTCTTGTAATGATGCTTGCAGGATTTGCATTTAAAATTTCTGCTGTGCCATTTCATATGTGGGCTCCGGATGTGTATTCAGGAGCACCAACACCGGTTACAGGGTTTATGACTGTAGCACCAAAAGCTGCTGCATTCGGCGCCCTTATAAGATTTGTAATGGTTGCTCTTGAACCAGCAAGTGTTCAGTGGCAATTATTTTTCTCCATCTTAGCTGTTCTTACAATGACTTATGGTAACCTTGTGGCTATTGCACAAAACAATGTTAAAAGAATGTTAGCTTACTCCGCAATTTCACATGCAGGTTATATGCTAATTGGCCTTGTTGCTGCAAATGATTTAGGATATAAAGCGATTGCCCTTTATATGATTATTTATGGTTTTATGAATATTGGTGCTTTTACGATACTTGGACAGCTTAAAAATAAAGGAATAATTGATGATGAAAGACTTGAAAGTTTTGCAGGTCTTTCCAAAAAGCATCCACTTGCTTCACTTGCAATGTTAATATTTATGTTTTCACTCGCAGGTATTCCGCCATTGGCTGGATTTGTTGGTAAATTTTATATATTTTCTGCTGCCATTAAGAGTGGACTTGTGTGGCTTGCTATAGTCGGTGTGGTAAATAGTGCGATTGCTTGTTACTACTACATGAGAGTAACAATTTACATGTACTTCAAAGAGGCTGAATACGATGCTTCAATTGAAATGAAGCCTGCCAGCTCAATTGCTACTTTTATCGCAGTTGTATTTGTCCTTTTAATTGGTGTATTTCCATCATTTTTTATAAATATAGTAAAAATGATGATTGTATAAGGGTGAAACATGGAAATAACTATTAAAGAGGCATTGGAAGATGCCAAAAGAAAGGAAGAGCTGGCATATGAATTTTATATGAAGCTTCACGATTATGTGAAAGACCTTGGTGCCAAGACTATTATTAAAGAATTGGCCGAAGAAGAGGTTAAGCATAAAAATCTTATCCAGGAAATGATGGACACCGGGAAGATTGATGTTGTGGGGCTTGATACCAAGTACTATTACACAGACCTTGGAATAAGCCAGATGGTACTTCCAAAGGTTATATCGGATGATATGAGTGTACAGGATGTTTTGAGAATAGCAATGAAGCACGAGGATAACTCAAGAATTTTTTATGAAAAGCTTGCTGAAAAATATCAAAACAGCCCTGTTGAAGAGGTGTTTAAGCGACTTGCCGTTGAGGAGTCGCTGCATAGGAACACTATACAAAAAATGTATGAGGATATAGTCTTAAGTGAAAACTAAAAGGCAGGCTTAGTCCTGCCTTTTTTTATAAATGGTGCGGATTTTTTTTGACAATTTCTGCAGCATTTATTAATTGCATCAGGATAGCTTCATCGCTAACTTTTCTATATGCTTCTGAAAAATCTTCTTCGTTTACCTGGTAATGAGGCGGAATGTTATTTAGAGTGATTGCAACAAGATCAAGGATACAATCTCTACATGTGCAAATAGATTCATCATTTTCAATTAATTGGATTAAAATCTCCCATACTCGCTTTTCATTGATGTTGTGAATTTTGTCATAATCGTATATATTGATTATAGGCATAAATACCCCCTTTAATATTAACTAAAACATTTTACCATTGGAGGATTAAAATGCAAGATAAAATAGCAGTGATAGGCGGTGGAAGCTGGGGAACTGCACTTGCCAACCTTATGGCTGATAACGGCAATAATGTTAGGATATATGCGATTGAGCAAGAGGTTGTTGAGAGTATCAATAATCAGAACAGGAATGCATTGTTTTTAAATGATGTTGATTTAAACAAAAATATAGATGCAGAACTTATAGAAAATTACGCCGGAGGATATGAGAAAATATTGTGGGCTGTACCAACTCAATATACGAGAAACACTCTAAAAAATATAAAAAGATATCTGAAAGATAAGTCGATAATAATTGCTACAAAAGGGATTGAGATAAACACAGGAGAGCTTATTGTAGAAATATTTGAAGAAGAATTAAATGCCGAATTATCAATAATATCAGGTCCATCGTTTGCAAAAGAAGTTGCCTATAAAAAACCAACAGCAGTAAGCATAGCCTCAAAAAAAGAGAGCGAGGCAAAAAAATGGCAGAAAATACTTTCAAGCAACTATTTCAGAAGCTATACAACTGACGATGTGATAGGCGTTGAAGTGGGCGGCAGTATGAAGAATGTGATTGCTGTTGCCACCGGAATATGTGATGGACTAAAGCTTGGGAATAATGCGAGAGCGGGAATTATAACAAGAGGGTTAGCTGAAATTACGAGGCTTGGGGTTATGCTCGGAGGGAAAAAGGAAACATTCATGGGGTTAAGCGGAATGGGGGATCTTGTTTTGACATGCACCGGAGAGCTTAGCAGAAACAGAGGTGTCGGCCTGAAAATAGCTGAAGGTTACACTCTGAATGATATTTTAAATGAAATGAAAATGGTGGCAGAAGGTGTTTTTACTGCAAGAGCTGCCATGAAGTTATCGGAAAAGTTGAAAATAGAAATGCCTATTACAAAAGAGGTTTATGAAATATTGTATAATAATAAAAATCCTTTGGATTCGTTAATAGATTTAATGAACAGGCCGTTAAAAGAGGAGCATGTCTGATTGATCAGACATGCATTTTTTCAACTTTTTTTAACCAGCCCCTGCTGTCTTTTATTTTTCCATATTGAAGGCCGGTATAATATTCGTAAATCTTTTTGGAAATAGGCCCTATTTGACCATTTCCAACATCAATAGAAGAACCATCTTCAAACACATACGTCCCTACAGGTGAAATTACAGCAGCCGTACCGAAACCACCTGCTTCGACTATTTTTCCGGATTTTACATCTTCAATAAACTCATCAATTTTAATTCTTTTTTGAACAACATTTAGTCCCAAATCGCCAGCAAGTTCTATGATGGACTGTGATGTGATTGATTTGAGAATGGTGTCAGTAAATTCAGGGATAACCACAGTACCATCAGAGGTAATATGGTAATGGTTCATCGCACCTGCTTCTTCAATGTAAGTGTTGGTAGTATCAAGGTATAACACCTGATTTGCACCAAATTTTTTAGCAAATTCGCCTGCTTTAAGAGAAGCTGCATAGTTGCCTGCAGCTTTGGCATAGCCTGTTCCGCCCGGAGTAGCCCTATGAAATTTTTTAGTGATTAAAAGTTTAATAGGTTTTGAAAATCCATCTGGATAATATGGTCCGCTTGGAGATAAGATTACTGCATATTTATATTTTGAACCGGGATGAACGCCTAAGGAGTCATCAAATGAAAACATAAATGGTCTTATGTACAAAGAAGCGCCTTCCTGTATTGGAAACCATAATCTGTCGACATCAATCAGTGTATGGATAGCTTTAATTTGAAAATCAACAGGCATTTCAGGCATGCACAGACAATCAGCAGAAATATTCATTCTTTCGGCATTTTTATCAATTCTAAAAGTATATATTTCGTTATCGGGGTGCATAAAAGCTTTTGCACCTTCAAAAATTGCCTGAGCATAGTGAAGCACAATAGCACCAGGCGGTATGGAAAAATCTGAATAAGGTATTATGCTTGCGTTATTCCAACTGCCATCGGTATAATCGCACACAAACATATGGTCTGTTCTTAATTTTCCAAAAGGGAGTTTATCTTTTGGAGTAAGTTGGGATTTGATTCTCTCATCGGGCTTTTTTAAATTTAATTTAATTTCCATAAATACCCCCACAAAATGATAAATATGCTATTTTTAACTTACAAAAAAGTCAAGAGAAGTTATTTGGATATTACAATATTGCTTAAATTTTCAAAACAATACTTGATTAGTTTAATTATAAAGGTTAAATAAGCTTCCTTGTTGTTAGGAGGTATTATGGTAGATATATTGGCTAAAGAGTTTAACAGACAGGCAAAGCAAATTGACAATTTATTGAAATTGTATCTCGAAGGTAATACTGTGCCCTTCATCGCCCGTTACAGAAAGGAGATGACGGGGAGTATGGATGAAAACGAAATAAGAGCTATTATTGAAAGATATGAGTATATTGTAAATCTTGAAAAAAGAAAGGAAGAGGTAATCCGTCTTATTGATGAAAAAGGGAAATTAACTGATGAACTTAAATCAAATATTATAAATGCAGTAACATTAAAAGAGGTTGAAGATTATTACGCACCATATAAATCAAAAAGAAAAACAAAGGCGGATATTGCAAGAGAATTAGGTCTTGGAGGATTGGCCGACTTTATTAAAAGTTGTAACAATAAAGAGATTATTTTTGGTGAAGCATTAAAATATTTAAATGAAAACATAACGTCTGAACAAGATGCCGTGGAGAAGGCACAGGATATAATTATAGAAGAGATAGGTCATAATATTGATATAAAAAACAGAATAAGGGAAATTTTTAAAAATGAAGGGGTCATAATATCGTTAAAAGCGAATGATGTACAGGGCAGAACGGTTTTTGAAGACTATTATGACTATGAGGAGAAGATAAAAAATATACCATCCCACAGGGTGCTTGCTATTTTTAGAGGGGAAAGGCAAAAAGTTTTGAAAGTAAAAATTGTAATCGATGAAGAAAAAGGGGTAAATGCAATTAAAAATATTTTGAATAGCAATGTTGTTTTTAACGAAATAATTGAAAGTGCCATTGTCAAATCGTTCAAAAGGATGATTTTGCCATCTATTGAACTTGAAGTAAGAGGCGAACTTAAAGAGATGGCAGAAGAAAAAGCAATAAAGGTATTTGAAGATAATCTTAAAAATATTCTGCTAACCCCCCCTGTTAAAGGGAAGAGGATTTTGGGGATTGACCCAGCTTTTCGTACAGGGTGTAAATATGCCTGCATTGATGAAACTGGAAAGCTTTTAGGCTACGGAGTAGTTTATCCTGTGGAGCCGCAAAAGAAGATTGACGAGAGCGAAACAGTGCTGATTGAATCGATAAAAAAATACAAAATAAACGCTATTGCCATAGGTAATGGGACTGCAAGCAGAGAGGTAGAGGAGTTTGTTGCCAATATGATTGAAAAACATAATTTGAATGTGGAATACACTATTGTGAGTGAGGCAGGTGCAAGTGTATATTCTGCCAGCAAAATTGCAAACGAGGAATTTCCTGACCTTGATTTGACTATTAGAGGCGCAATATCAATAGCAAGAAGAATAATTGATCCGCTTTCTGAGCTGGTGAAGATTGAGCCTAAATCAATTGGTGTTGGAATGTATCAGCATGATGTAAATCAGATTAGGCTATCAGAAAAACTGAAGTTTGTAGTGGAAGATGTTGTTAACAGCGTTGGTGTAGACATAAATACAGCAGGTTATGCAATTTTAGGCTATATATCAGGCTTAAATACATCTTTAGCAAAAAAGATTGTACAATTTAGAGATGAAAACGGTAAATTTCGAAACAGAAAAGAGTTGTTAAATGTATCCGGGATTGGCGAAAATATTTACAGGCAATGTGCGGGATTTTTAAAGATTTATGATGGGGATGAAATACTTGACAGAATGTTTATACACCCTGAAAGTTATGATGCAACCTATAAACTTTTTGATTATCTTTCACTTGCTCCTGATAACCATAAAATGATAAAACTGGCCTTGAAGGGGAAAAGTTTATCGGAAATAGCAAAGAAAATTAATATTGGTATTGAAACTTTGAAAGATATAGTGGAAAATCTTGAAAAACCTGATGTGGATGTCAGGGATAATATGGCACCTGTTATTTTTAAAAAAGGTGTTATAGATATCAACGATTTACATGAAGGTATGATATTGCAGGGGAAGATTAGCAATGTTGTCGATTTTGGCGCTTTTGTGGATCTTGGGCTTAAAAATGACGGACTTATACATATATCAGAGATGGCAGACAGATTTATCAAACACCCTTCAGAGGTTGTAGAGCTTGGCGATATAGTAAGTGTAAGAATAATTAAGGTTGATAAAGAAAGGGGAAGAGTAAGTTTATCTTTGAAGATATGAAAAAAATACTTGTATTTAACCCATCATTTATAGGGGACAGTATATTAACTACCCCTCTGATAAAGTACTTGAAGTTTGTTTATCCGGAGAGCAAAATATATTTTTGTGTTCGTCCAGAAAGTGTTTCGCTTTTTGAAGGGCTTTCTTTTGTTGATGAGGTTTTGGTTTATGACAAAAGAGGGGAAAAAAGAGGGGTAAGAGGTATTTTCTCATTTATTAAAAAGTTGAACGAAACAAAATTCGATTTAGTTATCTCAGCCCATAAGTCACTGAGGTCAAGTATTATTGTAAACTTTTTAAAAGCTGAATTGAAGGTGGGCTTTAAAGAATCTGTTATGAATTTTGTATATTCCAATAAAGTAAAAAGGGATATGAAACTACATGAGGTTGAAAGAAACCTGATGCTTGCAAGTGAGCTTTTAAATAACTTTAGGCTTGAAGAAGCTAAACAAATTGCAGGTCTTCCAGAGGTTGCCATTGATGAAGAATTTTATAGGAAATTAATGCAGTATCTTCGCATTTCTGCCGGAGGCAGAAAAATTGTCGGATTTGCCCCAACAAGCAACTGGAAAACGAAAATATGGCCTGCTGAGAAATACGCTTTTCTTGTAAATAAATTATATGAAAAAAATATTTATTCTATGGTATTTGCTGCCAGGAGCGAGATGGATGATTATATTAGGTTCAGGGAAAATGTGAAAGTACCTTTTTTTGACTTTTCCCTCAAAACGTCATTAAAAGAGCTATCTTCTGCAATAAAAGCGGTAGATTTGATTGTGTGTAATGACAGTGCCCCGTTGCATATTGCGGTAGCCCACAATAAAAATGTTTTGAGTTTTTTTGGACCCACCGTTCCTGAATTTGGATTTTATCCCTACGGCAGTAATGGAGAAGTTATCGAAATAAAAGGACTTTATTGCAGACCATGTCATATTCACGGTAAAAACAGATGCCCTGAAGGTCATTTCAGGTGCATGAATGATATTGATGAGAATTTTGTGCTGGATAAAATATTAACCTGTCTGGATGTCAAATGAAACTCCTGGTGGTTAGATATAGTGCTCTTGGGGATGTTATTCTTGTTACAGGTGTAATTAGATTTCTGAAAAATATCGGAATGTTTGATGAAATTGATGTTATGACTGACAGGGATTTTAGTTTTATTTTTGAAAATAACAAGAATGTAAACAGAATTATAGAGTATGACAGGAAGATGAGTTTATGGAATTACTTTGAATTTTTACAGAAATGGATTGATGGATATGATGTTATACTTGACTTGCAAGGCAAACCAAGGACTATCCTCTTAAAGCTGTTTTCCGATGCAAAATATGTGGGGTATGGCAAAAAGAGTTTTAAAAGGAGGATGTTTGTTAAATACAGGTTATTTGAAGATTCATTAAATGAGCATGTTACGAAAAGGTATCTTGGCAAGTTTTTGAAGGGTATTAACGTTAAATTGCCGCCACTTAAGGATTTAAGACCTGAAATATTTTTGGGTAAAGAAGTCAGCAAAGATAATACGATAGCTATTCACCCTTTTGCCAGTAAAAACACAAAAGTATGGCCATACTTCAGAAATCTTGCAGATATGCTTATTAAAAATGGCTACAAGGTAAAGGTTATCGGGAGAGGGGAAGAAAATCTTTTTGAAAGTGAGGGATTAACAAATCTTGTCAATAAGACGAGCTTGCAACAGATGTTTGAAGAGATTAAAAAGTCAAGCCTTCTGATTACCACAGATTCCGGTCCCATGCATGCGGCAATTTCTTTGAACGTAAAAACCCTTGCAATTTTTGGCTCTACTTCTTATCACCTTGGATTTTATCCTGAGTTTGAAAATTGTTATGTTATTGAAAATAATATTAAATGCAGACCATGTGACGTACATGGCTTAAAAAAATGCCCTGAAGGGCATTTCAGGTGTATGAAAGATATTGGCGTTGAGCAGGTATTTGAAAAAGTTAAAGAGGTATTAATGTGATATTTTTTGTTCTAAAAAAGCTAATATCCCACATTATCCTTCCGCCGGGACTTTTTGTAGTTATCCTTCTTCTTGCAGGGCTCTTTTTCTTAATGAGAAAAGAAAAATTAAGCGGTCTAATATTAGTGTTTATTGGGTTATTCATATACCTCTTGAGTATCGAACCGGTAAAAGATTTTTTTATCCTCCCCCTTGAAGATAAGTACAAGCCATATAATGAAAACGAATCCTGTGATAAATCCCTGATTGTAGTTCTTGGAGGTGGGATTTATGACAGAAGTCCTGACAATAACTTAAAAGCTACTCTTATGCCTGATGCACTAAAAAGATTAATTTACGGATACAGCATATTTAAAAAATGTGGTGGTGAAATTGCTGTTACCGGTGGTAGAGTTTTCAAAGATACTGATATTTTATCAGAAGCAGAAACAATGAGGGATATGCTGTTGCTTTTGGGGGTAGAAAATAAAGAAATTATTATGGATACTGAAAGTCTTGATACATTTGAAAATATTAAAAACCTTTCTGGTATGATAGATAAAAAAATGTATCCAAAAATAATTCTTGTTACGTCTGCATATCATATGCCAAGAGCTGTAATGATTGCTGAAAAGATGAATCTAAAGATTGTACCTGCACCTACGGATTATAAGACTGATAGGACTGGTTATGATTTTGATAGCTTTTTACCTAAAATGAGTTATCTGGAAGAAACTTATAAAGCTCTTCATGAACATATAGGGATATTATTCTACAGTTTAAAATTTTGAAAATGGGGGGTGGGGCATAAAGCCCCTATGGAAGTCAAGAGAGCTTAATAAGCAAGTCTCCAGCCTCTATCTTATCTCCTTCTGCAAGAAGAATTTCCTCTACTTTGCCGTCAATACTTGCAACAATTTTGGTTTCTATCTTCATCGCTTCGGTGATAATTAGTATATCACCTTTTTTCACTTCCTCGCCTTGCTTTACATTTATTTTGGTAATTTTGCCTGGCATTGTGGCACATATCTGTTTAGGGTCTGTAATATCCCCTTTGATGTTTGATTTAATTATGTCTATAAGAGTGTTATCCTTAATTTTAACATTTCGAGGCTGTCCATTGAGTTCAAAATATACCCTTCTTTCCCCTTTTTCATCAGGCTCACTTACCCCGAGGTACTTTATTACAAGAGTTTTTCCTTCTTCGATGTCTACAGATATTTCTTCTTCTTTTTGAAGAGGGTAAAAGAAAGACTTGGTATCTATTACTAAAGGGTTGCCAAATTCATCCGTGAATTTCACAAAATCCTTAAAAACTTGGGGGTAGAGAGCAAATGATATTATCTCTTCGTCTGAAAATTCTCTACCAAAATCTTTTTGTAGTGTTTTACCGGCCTCGTCAAAATTATAAGGCTCCAAAAGTTCACCGGGTCTGCACTTTATTGGCTTTTCACTTTTTAATACAATTTCCTGTAAATCTGCAGGGAATCCACCCACAGGTTGTCCGAGCATCCCCTTGAAAAAGCTCACTACTGAGTCCGGAAAAGAAAGTGTTTCTCCTTTTGTGTAAATATCTTTGATACTTAAATCATTTCTTACAAGAAAAAGTGCAAGATCCCCGACAACTTTTGATGAAGGGGTTACCTTGATTATATCGCCAAGTGCGTCATTAACCTCTTTGTACATTTTTCTGACTTCTTCCCATCTATCAATAAGCCCCATTGCTTCAACCTGAACCACAAGGTTAGAATACTGACCACCAGGTATTTCATGCTCATAAACTTCTGCGGTTGCAGACTTAAGACCGCTCTCAAACGGGAAGTAATACCTTCTTACCCTTTCAAAATAGTCTGAAATGTTTTGTGCCCAGGCTTTGTCGATGGATGACTTTTTATCGGTCGATTCAAGAGCAGCCATTATAGAATTAAGATTTGGCTGACTTGTAAGTCCGCTCATGGAGCTAATGGCAGCATCTACTATTTCAGCTCCGGCTTCTATTGCCATAAGCACTGATGCTTCGCCATTTCCACTGGTATTATGGGTATGAAAATGTACTGGGAGTCCAGTTTCATCTTTTATCGCTTTGACAAGTAGTTTTGCTGCATAAGGTTTACACAGGCCTGCCATATCTTTTATGCCAATGATATCTGTACCCATTTCGGCAAGGGTTCTGGCAAGATTGGTATAATATTTAAGACTGTATTTATGTTTTTTGGGATCGGTTATGTCCCCTGTGTAACATATTGCTGCCTCACATATTTTGTTGTTATTTTTGACGGACTCTATCGCAACTTTGAGCTGGTCAACCCAGTTAAAGCAATCGAATATTCTAAAAACATCTATTCCATTTTTCGCAGACAGCTCTATAAATCTTTTAACTACATTATCCGGGTAATTGGTGTAACCCACTGCATTTGATGCTCTGATCAGCATTTGAAAGAGTATGTTAGGAATTTTTTCACGCAGAAGTCTCAATCTTTCCCAAGGGGATTCCTTTAAAAATCTGAAAGCAACATCAAACGTTGCACCACCCCACATTTCCATTGAAAATAGATTATTCATGTGGTAGGCGTAAGCATCAGCTATTTCAACCATATCTTTTGTTCTAAGTCTTGTAGCCAAAAGTGATTGGTGTGCATCTCTGAATGTGGTGTCGGTAAAAAGCATTTCCTTTGAATTTCTAATGTAGTCAAGGACACCTTTTACACCTTTTCTGTTCAAAATATCTTTTGTGCCGGTGGGGATTTTCTCGCCGAATTTAACCACTGGGACTTTTATTGGCGGTAAAACTATGTTTTCTGAAAGCTTGACTGAAGAAGGATTATTCACAATGTTATTGGCAAGAAATTTGAGAGTTTTTGTCGCTCTGTCTTTCCTTTTTTTGAATTGATAAAGGGATTTGGTTTCATCTACGAATGTAGTATCTACCTCACCTCTTAAAAATTTTTCATGTGAAATAACATTCTCTAAAAAAGGTATATTTGTTTTTACACCTCTGATTCTAAATTCACTTAATGCTCTTGCCATTTTTCTGGCAGCGTTTTCAAATCTCATAGCCCAGGTGCAGACCTTCACAAGTAATGAGTCATAATGCTCGGTAATTTTCGCATTGACATATCCGTTGCCAGCATCAAGTCTAACCCCAAATCCTGCTGCTATTCTGTAAGCTTCAATTACTCCGGTATCAGGCATAAAATTATTTTCCGGGTCTTCAGTGGTCACTCTGCATTGAATTGCATAACCATGTTTTTGAATTTCATCTTGTGAAGGTATGTTGATGTTTTCGTCAGAGAGCTTTTCTCCACTTGCTATGTGGATTTGTGCCTGTACAAGGTCTATCCCGGTAATAAGCTCTGTTACAGTATGTTCAACCTGTATTCTTGGGTTTACTTCGAGAAAATAGTGTTTTCCTTTGCTATCTACAAGAAATTCAACAGTTGCCGCACTGGAAAGGTTTGACATTTTGCCAATCTTTATGGAGTCACTGTATAAACTTTGCAATGTATTGTCAGGGATATTTATTGAAGGTGCAATCTCAATAATTTTTTGATGTCTTCTCTGCACAGAGCAGTCCCTTTCATAAAGGTGAACAACATTCCCAAACTTATCTGCAAGAAGTTGAACCTCAATATGTTTTGGTCTGTGTATATATTTTTCGATTAAAACATCGTCTTTTCCAAAAGCTTTAAGGGATTCCCTTTTTGCGGATTCAAAATTTTCAATGAGCTCTTTCTCATTCTGGCAAATTCTGATACCGCGTCCTCCGCCTCCTGCCACAGCTTTAAGAAGCACAGGATAGCCGATTTTTGATGCAATACTTTTTGCCTCATCCAAATTTTTAACATTTCCATCAGAGCCTTCGATTACAGGAATATTACATTGTCTTGCCAGATCTTTGGATATTTTCTTATCACCGAAAATTTTTATTGTCTCAGGTCTTGGCCCTATGAAAATAATACCAGCTTTGTCACAGGCTTCTGCAAATTCGTAAGATTCAGAAAGAAAACCGTAACCTGGATGGATTGCATCAATGTTTTTTCTTTTGGCGATATCTATTATTTCTTCTATATTAAGGTATGCCTGTACAGGGTCTAATCCTTTGCCTACAAGATATGCCTCATCAGCTTTATATCTATGAAGAGAGTATATATCTTCGTTTGAATAAATGGCTACAGTTCTTATGCCAAGCTCAGTACAAGCTCTGAAAACTCTTATGGCTATTTCACCTCTGTTTGCACACATTAGTTTTTTGATTCTCATAATTCCCCCAAAAGCACTTATTCTTTGCATGATAATATAGAAAAACTCAATTGTCAATAACCTTGTTTTAAAAAGACAAAAACTTGATTTTCAGTAAATATTGCAAATATCTTTAATGTGTTATTCTTAATATTTATTATTTGTTGTGCTGTTTGATAATGATGTTATAAAACTCGCATATATTATCAAGAAAATCTATAATAATATGATTTTGTGGGTAGAAAAATAGCAGGCATTAAAAAACCTGCTATTTTTCTACAGTTTGATATTATAGTGAATTTATTGTAATTGCTTAATTATTTTTTCGCAAATATTTCTGAAGGCGTTTGTAACTTCTGTATCTGGATATTCTATAACATATGGCTTGCCCGAGTCCCCCTGCATTACGACAATCGGATCAAGAGGTATTTTTCCAAGGAAATTTACTTTTAATTCATTGGCAGCTTTTTCCCCTCCACCAGTCTTGAATATGTCTGTTTTTTCACCACATTTAGGGCATATAAAACCACTCATGTTTTCTACAATGCCAAGAATTGGTACATTTAATTTCTTGCTGAATGTTACCGATTTTCTTGAGTCAAGAAGTGCAACTTCCTGAGGTGTAGTAACTATCACACTTCCATCTACTTCTCCGATTATATGTGCGACACTTAAAGGTTCATCGCCTGTCCCTGGGGGTAAATCTATTACCAAAAAATCCAGCTCTCCCCATTTTACATCGCTCAAAAATTGTTCAATAAGACTATGTTTAAGTGGTGCTCTCCAGATTACGGCATCATCATCATCTCTTACAAGAAAACCCACAGACATTATAAACAGATTATGGACAGGCTCATAAGGGATAATCCCCTCGGCTGTAGATAAAACCCCTTTTTCTTTTACTCCAAACATCTTTGGTATGTTTGGCCCGTGTATGTCTGCATCAATTAGGCCAACTTTATAACCCATCTTGTTTAGTGTTGTGGCAAGGTTGACTGACACTGTCGATTTGCCTACTCCGCCTTTGCCACTCATTACCATTATTTTAAACTTAATTTTGTCAAGCGTTTCAGCGATCATAGCTTTTGTGTGGTCTTGTTTTGTTTTTGTATCGCAAGAATCGCCTGATGAACAGCTGCTACATCCAGAATTTGTGTTACATTTATCTGCCATAGCTACCTCCTTTTTTACAGGAATGAATAATAATAAAAAATAAATTTTTTTCTATCTTTAATTTTATTTTTTGAAAAAAATGCTAAAATCTGAATATGGAAAAACATTACCTGGGCCATAGAAAGAGATTGAAAGAAAAGTTTTTAAAAAAGCCTGATAGCCTCAGCGACTATGAAATAGTTGAATTGCTCTTGGGCTATGTAATAAAAGGTAAAGATACAAAGCCGTTTGCCAAAGACATTATCAAAGATACTGGTGGAATTGGTAATTTTTTTGATGTTAATATTAAAAATATAAACGGGATCGGCACAGAAACAGAATTGTTTATAAGAATTTTGAAAGAACTTTATTACAGAATTGAGAAAGACAATGTTTTTGTAAAAAAGGATGTGGCAAGCTCCCCCGAGGAAGTTTTTAGATTTCTAAAGTACAAAATTTCGTTTGAAGATAAAGAAAAATTTGTGGTAATTTTGCTTAATTCAAAGGGGGAGATAACTGATATCAAAATCTTTGAAACAGGCACTGTTAATCAGGCAGTTGTCTTTGTAAGGGAGGTAGCTGAGTTTGCCATTAATGGGAAAGCGGTGTCAGTGATAATTGCACATAATCATCCGGCCAGTTCTCTTAAATTTTCAGAAAGCGATTATAACTTGACTGAGAGGGTGAAAAGAGGGTTGGAAGTACTTGAAATTATCTTACAAGACCACATCTTAATTTGCAAAGACGGCTTTTTATCAATGAGACAAAGTGACTTGAAAGGGTTTTGGAGGTAAAGGATGAAAGTTTTTTTGACAGGTTCCACCGGTTTTGTGGGCAAAGAAGTATTAAAAAAATTAGTGGAGAAAGGGCATAATGTGGTAGCCCTTGCAAGAGATAAAAGCAAAACTCTGGATCTGGATAATGTTATTTATGTGTATGGAGATATATTGAAGCCTGAAACTTATGAAAAATATCTAAGAGAATGTGATGCTGTGATTCATCTTGTAGGTATAATAAAAGAATATCCTGATAAAGGGGTGACATTTGAAAAGATGCATTTTGAGGCAACAAAAAATATTGTGGATATAGCCTCAAAGTATAGTATTAAAAGGTTTGTTCATATGTCTGCAAATGGTACAAGGCAAGATGCCGTATCAAACTATCATAAAACAAAATATATGGCAGAAGAATATGTTAAAAGCAAGATTAAGAATTATACAATTTTCAGACCATCAGTAATTTATGGTCCTGGAGATATTTTTATAAATATGTTGAACAGGTTTATGAAGTTAACTCCATTTTTCAGTTATTTTGGGGATGGAGGTTATAAGATGCAACCTGTGAGTGTTTTTGAAGTGGCGGAGCTTTTTGTTAATGCTTTAACAAATGAAAATAGTCTGGCAAAAACTTATTCGGTATGCGGCAATAAGGTATTAACCTACAAACAAATACTAAAACTTATAATGGCAGTTACAAAAAGGAGGGTTTTATTGTTTTCTGTACCGGAGTTTATAATATCTGCACTAGTTAAATTGTTTGGAAAAACTACATGGTTTCCAATTACAACAGATCAGTTTATTATGCTTGTCGAGGGGAATACTTGTGACGATGATAGTTGTTTCAGGGACTTGAACGTAGTGAAAAGGGATATTGAGGAAGTATTGAAAGGTTATTTGAAATAAAAGCGGGTAGATTTTTTTAAAATTTTTCATTATAATCCTTTGAAAAAAACAGGAGCATTGAATGAAAAGGCTGATTTTAATGAGTGCGGCAATTTTTGTTTTTATGGTTGGTTGTTCTTCTGGTCCCAAAAAAGAGATTAACCCTTCAGAAGTAATACCCCAAATGAGCATAGCAAAATATGAAGAGGTTAAGTCGCAGTATAAGGGGAAGGTGGTTTTGGTAAACTTTTTTGCATCCTGGTGTCCACCCTGCAAGGCAGAGATACCTGATTTTATTAAAGTATATAACAAGCATAAAGATAAATTTGTTATAATAGGTATATCTATTGATGATGATTTACAGAAAGGTGCTGAGTTTGTTGTTGATAAAGGTATTCCGTATCCGACTTTTCATGCAGAAAGAGCCCTTGAAGCAAAGATGAATGTGTCCAGTATCCCCACAAATATATTTTATAAGCCTGATGGATCACTTTTTAATTTTTATGTGGGGGCCTTGAGCGAAGACTTTCTGGAGTCTATTATAGAAAGACTGACAAATGAATGAAGCTTTAACTAAATCACTTCTAATTATTGATGATGACATAGGTATACGTGACGGCCTGTCATTGTTGATGGGCCGTTATTTTGATGTATCAACTGCTTCTTCCGGTCTTGAGGCTTTTGAGAAAATTAAACATAAAAAGTACGACATATATTTAATTGACCTGTATCTCGGGGATATAAGCGGATTTGAAGTTTTGAAGAAAATTAAAGAATCAGACAAAGACTCTGTAACAATTATCTTAACGGCGTATGGTGACGAAACAGATATCGACAGGGCTGAAAAGCTTGGGGCAGAAGAATTTCTGCATAAGCCAATCAGTTATAACAAATTGATGGAAGTTATTGATAAAGTAATAAAAAAAGGTGAAAAGAGCTCCGATGTTGAGAAGTATAAGAAATCTATTTCAAAGTTTATAAAAGGGGTTAACAGGGAACTGAACGTGCATATAGATATTATTGAAGGAGCAGCAAACTATCTTAATGAAAAATATGAAGATGAAGTAAAAGGTGTTTCCGAAACCATAATGCTTGCGGTAAATGAGATAAAGTTAAGAATCAAATTCTTGAATATTTTATCAAATCTAAAAAATAATACCTACGAAGATAAGAAGGACAAGGTGTTTATAAAAGATGTTATTTTGATGGCATCTAAAATGCTTTTTAAAAAGAATGTGTTAAAGAAAGTTGCTTTTGAGGATTTTGAAGTTTATTTTTACAGGGAAACTCTTCTGAATATTTTTGTTGTTTTGCTTGTAATTTTAAGTCATTCGGAAAAAAGTGTTTTGAGAGTTAATAAAGATTCGGAAAAAATTATATTTACGCTTTTAAATCTCGACTTCAATGTGAAGAGCTCTCTTTCAGGGACTGATGAGTTAGAATATCCTTCTATTGAGTTGAATCTTTTGCGGGAGCTTGTCTTTTTTGCCAGAGGTAAGATAAATATTAAATCTGAAAACAGGTTTACTTACCTGTCAGTTGAGATTAATGTATAGTTTTTGATTCTCTATTTAAAATTTTTTCCATGCTGAATATTGTCCCGTTTTCAATCTGGCTAAACTGCATTTTGTCAACTATTTTAGAAATTATATACAGACCTCTACCAGATTCATCACCCGGGCTTGCTTTTTTTATGGCAGGATGTTTTTTGATTTTTCCTTCTTTGTCAATAATATCAATTTTTACTGAATTGTTTTCTATATTTATTTTAAGTAATATTTCTTTTTTGCCTCCATATTTTATAGCATTTGACAATGCTTCCGTAACAGCGAGGTTTAAATAAAATGCAGCATCCAGATATTCTTCATCAATGGCCTTGACGCATGACTCTATTAACTCGCCTGCTTTTTTTAATATTTCAAGCTGACTTTTTAGTGTAATTTCAAGACTAAGTTTCATGTCATATCTTCAATAGCCTCATTCAAGTCAGAGTAGATTTCAAATACTCTTGTAAGCCCAGTCATTTTCAAAATGGACATTACCTTATCTGAAATATTTATAAATTTGACAGTAATATTCTTTGACACTGCCTGTTTGTAGAAGAAAACAAAGGCACTAAGGCCTGAGCTGTCAATGAATTCAAGTTTGCTGAAATCAACAATTACCGGTTTATCGATTAGACACTCAACAAGTTTGTTTTTGTAGTCTTCAGAAATGCTTGAATCAATTCTGATGTCAAGAATAGTTAACAGTGTGTAGTCTTTTTCTTTTTTTACATTGATATTCATAATTTCCTCGCAATTTCAGTATTTATGCTATAATAAATATTATATACTTCGAAACAAAAAATTTCCATAAAACTTTAAAAAGGAGGTTTAAATGAAAAATATTCTGGTGATTGGACATAAAAACCCTGATACTGATTCAGTTTGTTCTGCATATGCATATGCCAGGTTAAAAAATAAGATAGATAATAAAAATTTCTATGTAGCAGCCAGATGTGGTAATCTGAATGAACAAACCAGGTTTGTTTTTTCGGAAATTAAGGATGAACCTCCATTGTTTGTCAAAGATATTTATCCAAAAGTTAAAGATGTCATGACAAAAGATGTTATTTATTCTTCACCCAACGAGCCAATCTATAATGCTGTTAAAAATCTTGAGTCACTTGGCATCAGGCTTACACCTGTGGTTGATACCGGGCATTATAAAGGTGTAATCAGTATACTTGAGATCTCAAAATTTTTTATACCCAAAGATATTGATAAAAAACCAGAATATTTGCTAAGGCCTGAAAATTTTGTGTATGTGGTTCCTGGCAAATTTATAAAAATTGGTATTATAAAAGAGTTCAGGGCAATTTTTATGGTTGGAGGGATGCCTTTTGAGACTTTTTTGAACAGATTTGAAAATTTAAAGAGAGAAAACACTGTACTTGTTGTGGGAAAAAGAAGAGATTTTATAAAATATGCCCTGGATAACAACTTTGCAGGAGTAGTTGTTACCGGGTTATCTGACGAGAGTGAATTTGATTTCAATACCAGCAACTTTGCAGGCTTTGTGTATCTTTCACATTTAGACACTGCAGAAACACTTAGAAGACTTGTCTTATCTGTACCGATAAAATCGATTATGACTGACAGAATACCTGTTATTTCTCCGGAATCCTACATTGATGAGGCAAAAAAGATAATGATTACAGATAATCATAGAGGGTTGCCAGTGGTCAGTCAGGGGAAACTTGTAGGAATAGTGACAAGGAGCGATTTATTAAAAGATGAAAAGCAGAAAGTTATTTTTGTGGACCATAATGAAATTTCACAGGCCGTTGATGGCGCTGAGACAGCTGAAATTGTTGAAATTATTGATCACCATAGACTTGGTACAATAAAAACAAAATCACCTGTTGGATTTTATGCAAAGCCTGTGGGCAGCACCTGCACCCTTGTCTATCAGCAATATCTTCAAAATAATGTTGAGATTGACAGAAAAAGTGCTATTGCGCTTCTTTCAGGTATACTTTCTGATACAGTCGTGTTGAAATCTCCGACATTGACCGGTGAAGATATAAAAGCGGTTGAACATCTTTCTTCACTCTTGGATATTGATTATAAAGAATATGGACGTCGTATGTTTGAAGCATCTTCCGGTTTGAAAGGCAAGCCCATAGAAGAGATTGTTAATGCAGATTTCAAAATATATGAAGAGTACGGTTTGAAGATTGGTGTAGGACAGGTGGAAACGGTTAACCTTTTAGAGTTAAATGATATTAAACAGGTTTTGATAGATGAATTAAAAAATGTTCTTAAAGTTAAAAAACTTGACTGGGCTGCACTCCTGGTTACCGATATCATCGATGGAAGGAGTATTCTGCTTAGCAGCGGTTTTGAGGCTGGGGAGAAACTTCTTGCTTACAATAAATTAGAAGATTGTGTTTTTGATTTGCCAGGGGTATTGTCGAGAAAAAAACAGTTGTTGCCTGAAATACTAAGGGTTGTCGAGATTTTAAATAGTTAATTGTGTGTTTAATAATAAAAAAAATAAAGTCAAATTTGCTTAAAAATATTGACTTTATGAATATGAAGTAATAAACTCCACCCCAAAAATACAATGGAGGTTTGCTTTGAAAGCTTTAAGATGGTATGTAAAGTTTATTGACGGTTTGAATGAAAAGGTAGGTTATTTTACTGCATGGCTTACCACTTTATTGGTACTTGTTGTGTGTTATGATGTTTTTACCAGATATGTTCTAAATAGTAGTAAGGTTGCAGTCCAGGAACTTGAATGGCACATATTTTCTGTCATTTTTCTTATTGGTGCAGCGTATACTTTGTTAAAGGACAAGCATGTAAGGGTAGATGTATTTTATATGAAAATGCCTGAAAAAATAAGGGCATGGATAGACTTTCTCGGGAATCTCATATTTCTTATCCCTTATTCAATGCTTGTCATATATACCTCTATTAATTTTGTAAAGTTTTCATGGATGTCAAGAGAAGGCTCACCTGACCCGGGTGGATTGCCTGGAAGATATGTTTTGAAAGCTTTTGTAACGGTTGGTTTTTAAGATGCCCCCTTTTGTCAAGACTTTTTTCATAGATTTTAATTTTCCTTCATTCATGCTGTTTCACTCAGTAAAGTGTCTTCTTTTAACATACCCTGAAAGTAAACCTCATCTGGTGTCCGA